>NZ_JBVJCD010000047.1:0-45169 GCF_055588985.1 Streptomyces sp. NPDC041970 | reverse complement strand
ACCCCCCAGGTCATCCGATCGACAGAGGGGACACAGTCATACCGGGCCCGGAGGCCAGCGGCCCCATTGCAGGACCGCGAAAAACATAACGGGGGACGCGGACGCGGTGCAGCCTGTGGGCCGGGGGGGCGGACGCGGTGCGCGGAGGCCGGTTCGCGGGAGCCGGCGCGCGGGCGGGGCGGCGCGCGAGCGCGGGCGGTGGGAGGGGCGCGGGCGCGGGCGCCCGCGGGGGGCCGGCCCCCCGCGGGCGGGGCGGCGGGACGCCGTGGCGTCCGACCGCCCCCGCCGCGGGACCGGGGCCTTCCGCTACGCCTCGCGGGAGCCCGCGTACATCTCGTCGATGAGCGCCCGGTACTCGCGCTCGACGACCGGCCGCTTCAGCTTGAGGCTGGGGGTCAGCTCGCCGTGCTCGACGTCCAGGTCGCGCGGCAGGAGGCGGAACTTCTTGATCGTCTGCCAGCGCTGCAGGCCCTCGTTGAGGCGCCGCACGTAGCCGTCGATCAGCTCGACGGTCTGCGGGGCGGCGACCACCTCCGCGTACGACTTGCCCTCCATGCCGTTCTCGGCGGCCCAGCCCAGCAGGGTGGGGCCGTCGAGGGCGATGAGCGCGGTGCAGAAGTTGCGGTCCGCGCCGTGCACCAGGATGTTGGAGGCGAACGGGCAGACCGCCTTGAACCGGCCCTCGACCTCCGCCGGGGCGACGTACTTCCCGCCCGACGTCTTGATCAGGTCCTTCTTGCGGTCGGTGATGCGCAGGTAGCCGTCGACCGACAGCTCGCCGATGTCCCCGGTGTGGATCCAGCCGTCCGACTCCAGGACCTCCGCGGTCTTGTCGGGCAGCTTGTGGTAGCCCTGCATGACGCCGGGGCCGCGCAGCAGGATCTCGCCGTCGTCCGCGATGCGCACCTCGGTGCCGGGGAGCGGCTTGCCGACGGTTCCGGTGCGGTAGGACTCGCCCGGATTGACGAAGGAGGCGGCGCTGGTCTCGGTGAGCCCGTACCCCTCCAGGATGTGGATTCCGGCGCCCGCGAAGAAGTAGCCGATGTCCGGGGCGAGGGCGGCGGAGCCCGAGACGCAGGCGCGCAGCCGGCCGCCGAAGGCCTCGCGGATCTTGGCGTAGACGAGGGTGTCGGCGACCTTGTGCTTGGCGCCGAGCGCGAGGGGCACGGACGCCTTGCCGGTGCGCCGGAAGTTGTCCTGGGAGACCTGGGCGTACTCGCGGGCGACCTTGGCCGCCCACTGGAAGATCTTGTACTTGGCGCCGCCGCCCGCGCGGGCCTTGGCGGCGACCCCGTTGTAGACCTTCTCGAAGATCCGGGGCACGGCGGCCATGTAGGTCGGCCGGACGACCGGCAGGTTCTCGATGATCTTGTCGATCCGGCCGTCGACGGCGGTGACGTGGCCGACCTCGATCTGCCCGGAGGTGAGGACCTTGCCGAAGACGTGGGCCAGCGGCAGCCAGAGGTACTGCACGTCCCCCGCGGTGATCAGCCCGGTCGCCACGGTGGCCTTGGCCATGTACGACCAGTTGTCGTGCGGCAGCCGTACGCCCTTGGGCCGGCCGGTGGTGCCGGAGGTGTAGATGAGCGTGGCCAGTTGGTCGCCGGTGATGGCGGCGACCCGGTCGGCGACCGCGTCCGGGGTCTTCGCGAGGAGTTCGGCGCCCCGTGCCTCCAGCTCCGCGAGGGTGATGATCCAGCCCTCGGGGTCGCCGGCGGCGGGCTCGGCGCCGGCCGGGTCGATGACGACGACATGGGCCAGGTCGGGCAGGTCGGCGCGGGTCGCGCGGGCCTTGGCCACCTGCTCCGCGTTCTCCGCGAAGAGCACCCGGCTCTCGGAGTCGGCCAGGATGAACGCCGACTCCTCGGCGTTGGTGGACGGGTAGACCGTGGTGGTCGCCGCGCCCGCGCACATCACGCCGAGGTCGACGAGGATCCACTCCACCCGCGTGGCCGAGGAGAGGGCGACCCGCTCCTCGGGCCGCACGCCGAGCACGATCAGGCCGGCCGCGATCGCGTAGACCCTCTCGGCGGCCTGTCCCCAGGTCAGCGACTTCCAGTCGTCGGGGCCCTCGCCGGTCGCGGACGGCACCGGATAGCGGTACGCCTCCCCGTCCGGGGTCGCCGCCACGCGGTCGACGAAGAGGGCCGCCACGGAGGGCGGCCGGTTATCGATCAGGGTCTGTGCGTCGCTCACGACATCCTCCGGGCCTGCGGCATTGCTACGACCGGCTTCTTGACAGGGCGCGCCTGCTGCTCTCGTCCTGCTGGGGCAACCTGCTCGTTCGGGCTTGTTTAACTGGTCAGTAACCAACGATTCGTGATCAGAGTAGAGCGCACTCGTCCGGCACGAAAGAGGCAACGGGCGGCCGCTTTCATAACGAAAGGGCCCCCGCGCCGCCCGGTTCGGCGGTGCGGGGGCCCTCGGTGCGCCCCCCGTGCACGAGGGGCGTGACGCGCGGTCCTACTTCTTGGCCTTGGTCTCCCCGGCGGACTCGTCGGTCGACAGGACGGAGATGAACGCGTCCTGCGGCACCTCCACGTTGCCCACCATCTTCATCCGCTTCTTGCCCTCCTTCTGCTTCTCCAGCAGCTTCCGCTTACGGGAGATGTCACCGCCGTAGCACTTGGCGAGAACGTCCTTGCGGATGGCGCGGACGGTCTCGCGGGCGATGACGCGGGAGCCGATGGCCGCCTGGATCGGCACCTCGAAGTTCTGCCGGGGGATCAGCTTCTGGAGCTTGGCGACGAGCCGGACGCCGTACGCGTACGCCTTGTCCTTGTGGGTGACCGCGGAGAACGCGTCCACCTTGTCGCCGTGCAGCAGGATGTCGACCTTGACGAGCTGGGCCGACTGCTCGCCGGTGGGCTCGTAGTCGAGGGAGGCGTAACCGCGGGTCTTGGACTTGAGCTGGTCGAAGAAGTCGAAGACGATCTCGGCCAGCGGCAGGGTGTAGCGGATCTCCACCCGGTCCTCGGAGAGGTAGTCCATGCCCAGCAGGGTGCCGCGCCGGTTCTGGCACAGCTCCATGATCGCGCCGATGAACTCGCTCGGGGCCAGCACCGTGGCGCGCACCACGGGCTCGTGCACCTTGTCGATCTTGCCCTCGGGGAACTCGCTCGGGTTGGTGACGACGTGCTCGGTGCCGTCCTCCATCTCGACGCGGTAGACCACGTTGGGGGCGGTGGCGATCAGGTCGAGCCCGAACTCGCGCTCCAGCCGCTCGCGGACCACGTCCAGGTGGAGCAGGCCGAGGAAGCCGACGCGGAAGCCGAAGCCGAGCGCGGCGGAGGTCTCCGGCTCGTAGACCAGGGCGGCGTCGTTGAGCTGGAGCTTGTCCAGCGCCTCGCGCAGGTCGGGGTAGTCGGAGCCGTCCAGCGGATACAGCCCCGAGAACACCATCGGCTTCGGGTCCTTGTACCCGCCCAGCGCCTCGGTCGCCCCGTTGCTGAGGGAGGTGATCGTGTCACCGACCTTGGACTGCCGGACGTCCTTCACCCCGGTGATGATGTAGCCGACCTCGCCCACGCCGATGCCGTCGGCGGGGGTCATCTCGGGGGACGAGACCCCGATCTCCAGCAGCTCGTGGGTGGCGCCGGTCGACATCATGCGGATGCGCTCGCGCTTGTTGAGCTGGCCGTCGACGACACGGACGTAGGTGACGACACCGCGGTACGGGTCGTAGACCGAGTCGAAGATCATCGCGCGGGCGGCGGCGTCCGCTTCGCCGACCGGGGCCGGCACGTCGCGCACCACCCGGTCGAGCAGCGCGTCCACGCCGACGCCGGTCTTGGCGGAGACCTTGAGGACGTCCTCGGGCTGGCAGCCGATGAGGTTGGCCAGCTCCTCGGAGAACTTCTCCGGCTGCGCGGCGGGCAGGTCGATCTTGTTGAGCACCGGGACGATGGTGAGGTCGTTCTCCATCGCCAGGTAGAGGTTGGCCAGCGTCTGGGCCTCGATGCCCTGTGCGGCGTCGACCAGCAGCACCGTGCCCTCGCAGGCCGCGAGCGAACGGGAGACCTCGTAGGTGAAGTCCACGTGGCCCGGAGTGTCGATCATGTTGAGGACGTGGGTGCTGCCCGTGTCCTCGCCCGTGGTGGGGGCCCAGGGCAGTCGGACCGCCTGGGACTTGATGGTGATGCCGCGCTCGCGCTCGATGTCCATCCGGTCGAGGTACTGAGCGCGCATCTGCCGCTGGTCGACCACGCCCGTGAGCTGGAGCATCCGGTCGGCGAGGGTCGACTTGCCGTGGTCGATGTGCGCGATGATGCAGAAGTTGCGGATCAGCGCCGGGTCGGTACGGCTCGGCTCGGGCACGTTGGAAGGAGTCGCGGGCACGCAGGGTCCTGATTCTTGAGACGCCGAACGCCGTGTCTCGGGTCGATGTCGGGTCGGTCGGATCGATACGCAGGCTCCATCGTCCCACGCCCGCGGGACAGCGACCGGTTTGGGCCGGTCGGAGGGTGACTGCTACCGTAGATAGCTGTGCCTCGTGGCTCTCATCAGCGGCGTGGCGCACCTAGAAGATCCAACGAACCTGAAAAGGCTCTTTCGTGGCGAACATCAAGTCCCAGATCAAGCGGAACAAGACCAACGAGAAGGCGCGCCTGCGCAACAAGGCCGTCAAGTCGTCGCTCAAGACCGCGATCCGCAAGGCCCGCGAGGCCGCCGCTGCCGGTGACGTCGAGAAGGCCACCACGGCCGTCCGCGACGCCTCCCGCCAGCTCGACAAGGCTGTCTCGAAGGGTGTCATCCACAAGAACGCCGCCGCCAACAAGAAGTCGGCGCTGGCGTCCAAGGTTGCCGCCCTGCAGGCCTGAGCTTCCTCCCGAAGCTCTCTGATGTGACCGCCGGAACGGACTCGACGGGCCCTCTCTCCCGTCCCTGACCGGCACCCCGCGCCGCACACCGAACCTGCGTTCGCCACGCGGGTGCGGCGCACCCCAAGGTGTGACCCGGAAGCCCTGGAGCTGATCTCCCCAGATCAGCGGCCGGGGCTTTCGTGCGTGTGCACGTATGCGTGTAGCGCGGGCGGCGGGGGTGCGCTGCCGCACGGGGCCGCCGGGGGCTCGCAGGGCACCGGGGACCGCAGGGGCGGGCGGGGGATCGTCGGCGTACGCGGGCGTACGCGCGAGGTGCGTGCGGTGCGTCAGGCGTACGGGGTGGGGGACGCGGTCTCGCCCTTGCCCGCGCGGGGGTATGCCGTACGCCAGGGTGCCGGGGGCCGCGGGGGCGGAGTGGAGGTGCGTCGGCGCGCGCTCTGTGCGTTCCGTACTCCAGGCGTACGAGACGCACAGAGCGCGAGGTGGCGCGCGCCTTCGCGGACCGTGCGGGCCCGCGGGATCGTTCGGGTCGCGTCCGCGCGGAGACGCATGGAACGTGAGATGGCAACGCGGCCTCGCAGACCGTGCAGGCCCGCGGGATCGCTCAAGCCGTATCCGCGCGAAGACGCATGGAACGTGAGATGGCAACGCGGCCTCGCAGACCGTGCAGGCCCGCGGGATCGTTCGGGTCGCGTCCGTCCGCGCAGGTCGCCCCGGCCCAGGCGGGCGGGTGGCTCGCGGGGGCCGCCCGTGTGGAGGCGGCTCCGGAGGGTGCGGGCTACCGTCCCGTCCGCGCGGCCCGTGCCACCGCGACCACGGCCTTCTCCAAGGCGTACTCCGGGTCGTCCCCGCCGCCCTTCACCCCCGCGTCGGCCGCCGCCACGGCTCGGAGCGCCGCCGCCACGCCGTCCGGCGTCCAGCCCCGCATCTGCTGCCGTACCCGGTCGATCTTCCACGGCGGCATTCCCAGCTCGCGGGCCAGGTCGGCCGGCCGGCCCCCACGGGCGGAGGACAGCTTGCCGATCGCCCGCACCCCCTGCGCCAGGGCGCTGGTGATCAGGACGGGCGCGACCCCCGTCGACAGGGACCACCGCAGCGCCTCCAGGGCTTCGGCCGCCCGCCCCTCGACCGCCCGGTCGGCGACGGTGAACGACGAGGCTTCCGCGCGGCCCGTGTAGTAGCGGCCGACGACCGCCTCGTCGATCGTGCCCTCGACGTCCGCGATCAACTGCGAGACCGCGCTCGCAAGCTCCCGCAGATCGCTGCCGATGGAGTCGACCAGCGCCTGGCAGGCCTCCGGCGTCGCGGACCGTCCGTGCGTCCGGAACTCCGACCGTACGAAGGAGAGCCGCTCGGCGGGCTTGGTGGTCTTCGGACAGGCGACCTCCCGCGCCCCGGCCTTGCGCGCCGCGTCCAGGAGTCCCTTGCCTCTGGCCCCGCCCGCGTGCAGCAGGACGAGCGTGATCTCCTCGACCGGCGCGCCGAGGTACGCCTTGACGTCCTTGACCGTGTCGGCCGCGAGGTCCTGCGCGTTGCGCACGATCACGACCTTGCGCTCCGCGAAGAGCGAGGGGCTGGTGAGCTCGTCGAGGGTGCCGGGCAGCAACTGGTCGGACGCCAGGTCCCGTACGTCCGTGTCGGCGTCGGCGGCGCGGGCGGCCGCCACCACCTGCTCCACGGCACGGTCCAGGAGAAGGTCCTCCTGGCCCACGGCGAGCGTGACGGGGGCGAGCGGGTCGTCGGCGGAATTCTTCCTGGTGGCCATCGCGATCCAGCATCCCATGCCCCACTGACAGCCGGGATGCCCACCGCCCGGTCCTCGCGGCGGGGGCCCGTGGCCGAGAATGGGCGGGTGAGCGATGTGAGACATGTACTGGTGCTGCCCGACCGCGACGCGGCGGAGGAGGTGGCCGGAGAGCTGGCCGACCGCTTCGGGGTCGCCGAGGAACCGCAGCTCGTGCGGGACGCGCTGGCCGGCGAGGACGACGCCGAGGACGCCCAGTGGCTGGTGGTCGTGGAGGACGCGGCCGGGCGGCTGGACTCCGCGGCGCTGGACGCGTTCGCCGCGGAGTACGAGGGGTGGCTGGAGGCCCCGTAGGACCCCGCCGGTCAGCTCCGGGGGACGATCTGGATGTCCAGGTCGATGGCGATGCTGGGGCCCACCACGGCGATGCCGCGCGCCAGCATCGTCTGCCAGGTGAGGGTGAAGTCCTCGCGGTGCAGTTCGGTCGTGGCCCGGCAGGCGGCGCGCGTCTCGCCCTCCAGCCCGCTGCCGATGCCGAGGTACTGCGTGTCCAGCGTCACCGTGCGGCTGACGCCGTGCAGGGTCAGCGCGCCGGTGACGCCCCAGCGGCTGCCGCCCCGGTGGACGAAGCGCTCGCTGTAGAACTCCAGCGTCGGGTAGCGGCCGACGTCCAGGAAGTCGCTGGAGCGCAGGTGGTCGTCGCGCATCTGCACGTTGGTGTCGATCGACGCCGCGTCGATGACCACGTGCATGGCCGAGTCCTCCATCCGGTCGGCGATCCGCACCGCCCCGGCGAAGGTGTTGAACCGGCCGTGGATGCGGGCCAGGCCGATGTGCCGGGCGGTGAAGCCGATCTGCGAGTGGTTCGGCTCGACGTCCCACTCGCCGGGGTCGGGCAGCTGCGGAGGCTGCGCGAGCTGGAGGGTCACGTCGCCCAGGTTGGCGTACGCCCCCTCGGTCACCGTCACCGCTCCGTGGAACGGGGTGAAGCCCTCGGCCGTGACCGCCAGGCGGTAGTCGCCCGCCGGGACCGTGGCGAGAACGCTGCCGAAGGGGTCGGTCCCGCCGCTCACCACCTTGCGGCCCGCCCCGTCCGTGAGGACGAACTCGGCCTGGAGCACCGGTTCGTTGACCGGGTCCAGCACCCGGCAGCTCAGGATGCCCGCGCTGCGGGGCATCTGGAACCCGGCGAGCGCCCCGCCCCGCCCCTTGCCTGCCTGGCTCCTGCTTCCCAGCCAACGGCCGAACATCTTCTCCGTACCCCCAGGGGCGCTTCATGCTTGAGGGCCTCTGCCAGGTGGACGTCGTTGTCGGAGCGGCGGCCCACCGACGAGTAGGCATTCGATCACTATGGCGGTGTTCGAGGCAAATGTTCGAGGCGGGTGAGGATTCTCGGGAGGGATCGTCGGTGAAGGATCGAGGACCCGCTTCCCTGTGAGGCGCCGCGTCCCTGCGTCACGCGGTGTACGGGGACGCGCGCGGTCTCCCGAGGCGCCGCCCGACCCGCTCCCCCGGCGCGCGGCCGGGCCGGGCGAGGGGCCCGCACCGCCTCCGGGACCAGCGGAGGCGCGGCCCGTACGGCGTCGGGGCGCGGGCCGGGCGGAGCGTCCGGGCCCCCGCCGTCACGGGCGGCCCACCGCCCGCAGTTCCCTCCCGGCTCCCGCCACCGCGATCGCCCCGTCCCTGTCGGTCCGCAGGACCCGGGCTCCGGCGGCTCGGAGGGCGTCGACCGTACGGGCCGAGGGGTGCCCGTACGGATTGTCCGCGCCGCAGGAGATGAGCGCCAGCCTCGGCCGTACGTCGCGGAGCAACCCGGCGTCCTGGAACGCCGAACCGTGGTGGGCCACCTTCAGCACGTCCACCCGCCCCGGCCCGTCCCGGCCGCGCGACAACGCGCGCTGGGCCGGTGGTTCGAGGTCCCCCAGGAGCAGCAGCGTCAGCCCCCCGGCGGCGCGCACGCGCAGGGTGACGCTGGAGTCGTTCGGCTCCAGCGCCGCCGTCGCCGCCCCAGGCCCGTCGCGGGGCCAGAGGACCCGCCAGTCGAGCGGGCCCGCGCGGCGGCGCTCACCGGGCGTGGACCGCAGCGTCACGACCCGCGCCGCGGCGGCCGTCCGCCGTACGAACGCGGCCTGCTCGGGCGGCTCCGCGAGACCGGTCGTCTGGATCGCGCCCACGGCCCTGCCCCGGAGCACACCCGGCAGCCCGCGCACGTGGTCGGCGTGGAAGTGGGTGAGGACGACGAGGGGCACACGGGTGACGCCGAGATCGCGCAGGCACCGGTCGACCGCGCCGGGGTCGGGGCCGGCGTCGACCACCACCCCCGTGCCCTCCCCCGCGGCGAGCACCATCGCGTCGCCCTGCCCGACGTCGCAGAGGGCGAACGCCCAGTCCGGCGGCGGCCACCCGGTCACGATCCGCGTCAGCGGGACCGGTCGCAGCACCGCCAGGACGAGGAGCAGCCCGGCGATCGCGCAGACCCAGGGGCGACGGCTCAACCGGGGGGCCAGGAGCACGACCAGGGCCGTGAGACCGGCGAGCAGGGCGGCGCCCGTCCAGCCGCCGGGCCACTCCACCTGGGCGCCGGGCAGGCTCGCCCCGGTGCGGGCGACCGTGGCGATCCACCCGACGGGCCAACCCGCCACCTCGGCCAGCAGTTCGGCCACCGGCATGGCGACCGGGGCGAAGGCCAGTGCCGCGAAACCGAGCACCGTCGCGGGCGCCACCGCGAACTCCGCCAGCAGGTTGCACGGAACGGCCACCAGACTGACCCGCGCCGCCAGGACCACCACCACGGGCGCGCACACCGCCTGCGCGGCCGCCGCGGCGGCCAGCACCTCGGCCACCCTGCCCGGCACTCCCCGCGCCCGCAGGGCCGCGCTCCACCGCGGCGCGAGCGTCAGCAGCGCCCCGGTGGCCAGAACGGACAGCAGGAACCCGTAGCTCCGGGCCAGCCAGGGGTCGTACAGCACCAGCAGCACCACGGCCGCCGCCAGCGCCGGGATCAGGGACCTCCGGCGTCCGGTGCCGATGGCGAGGAGGGTGATGAGCCCGCACGCCGCCGCGCGCAACACGCTGGGCTCCGGGCGGCAGACGACGATGAACGCGAGCGTCAACGCCCCGCCGATCACCGCCGTGCCCCGCAACGAGACGCCCAAGCGAGGTGCCAGGCCCCGGCGTTCGGCGCCCAGCGCCGCCCCCGGCGGGCCGATGAGGAGGAAGAGGAGGATCGACAGATTCGCTCCGCTCACAGCCAGCAGGTGCGTCAGGTCGGTCGCCTTGAAGGCATCGTGCAACTCGGGCGGGACCCTGGAGGTGTCCCCGACCACCAGCCCCGGCAGCAGCGCCCGCGCATCCGCGTCGAGCCCGTCCGTCGCCTCCCTCAGCCCGGAGCGCAGCCCCCCGGCGGCGCGCTGGACCCGTGTCGGGGGGCCGGTGATCCGGGGCGCGCCCGCGTCCTCCACCTTCAGGACGGCGGCGAGGCGTTCGCCCTCGTGCGCGGGTGGCGAGAGCCGGCCGCCGAGCCGGAGTCGCGTGGACGGCAGCAGTTCCTGCCAGGCGGCCCGGTGGTCGCCCGCCGGGACCATGAGCAGCACCGGGGTGCGGACCCGCGTGCCGGGACCGCTGCGGGTCAGCACCTCGGTGACGTCGACGTCGATCAGGAGGAGGTCCGGGGCACTGCGGTCGCCCCGCACCCTGGGCCGACTCGGACGCGGATCGGAGGTCACCCGTACTTCGGCGTCGATCCGCGCGTACTCCCGCGCCAACCCCGGCACAGGCCCGCGCCGCACGTCGACCCCGTGCAGCCCCGCCACGGCCGCGCCCGCTGCCGCGCACAGCAGGACGGCCGCCGCGGCAGCGGCTCGGGAACGCCCGACGGCGCCCGGCGGGCGTACGCCCACCACCGCATGTCCCACTTCCGCCGCGGCCCCCGCCCCGCCCGCGAGCCGGCCGGCCGGCCCACCGCGCGGCAGCCGGGAAGCCATCGCCAGCAGAGCGAGTGCCGCAACGGCGCAGGCGACGGCGACGGCCGCCACCCAGCGCCCCGGCAGCCCCAGAGCCGACGCCGACGCCGCCCAGACGGCCAGGGCGGGCGGCACGAGCCGCAGGTCCACCGGCCCCTCCGACCGCGGACCACCGCCCTCGGACGCCTCCCCCGGCCCTCCCCGCCGCCGACCCGGCTCCCCCGCCGCGCCGCCCCGTGCGCCTCGACCACCGTGTACACCATTCTCATCCCGCCCATCGCCCCCGCTTCCTGTGCCGCTGACGCCGCCCACACCGCCCCGCCTGCCGGGGCCGCCGGTCGCGTGGGCCGCCGAAGCTCCCGCCGCTTGAGCCCTCCTATCGGCGTCCGCGCCCCGTACGGCCGGGATACGGACCTCGGGCTGGATTCCGTGGCTGTTCATGGCCGGACCAGTGGTCGCAGGTCCGCGAACCGGCGGTCACCGATCCCGTTGACCTGCCGGAGTTCGTCGACGGATCGGAATCCGCCGTTCTCCGTGCGGTAGTCGATCAGATGCTGTGCGAGCACGGGCCCGACCCCCGGCAGGGTTTCGAGTTGCTCCTTGGTGGCCGTGTTCAGGTTCAGCGGCGCTGAAGGTCCGGGCTCTCCCGGCGCTCCCGCCGCGCCGGGAGCCTCTCCCGCCGCCCCGAGTGCGGCCCGGCCGGGCGGAAGCCCCACGACGACCTGCTCCCCGTCCGCCAGGAGTCGGGCCCGGTTGAGCCCCGTCACGTCGGTGCCGTCGCGCACCCCGCCGGCGGCTCGGAGCGCGTCCGCCACCCGCGAACCGGCCGGGAGCCGCCGCACTCCCGGCCGGTGCACCTTCCCGCTCACATCGACGACGATCTGCCCGCTCCCGACCGGACCTTCCGGCTCCCCGGCGGCCGCGGAGGGGGCGGGGGCGGTCCCGGCAAGCGGTAACGGCTCCGACGGCAACGGAGTCGCGATCGCCGCACCCGCCTCGACGACCGGGTCCGGCGCACGCACGGTCTGCGGGCGCACGGACCAGAAGTGCACCGCGGCGAAACTCACGGCGGCGACCAGCACCAGGCCCAACACGATGGACGTCCGGGGCGCCAGCCCGCACCGGAGCTGCACCCACAACGGCAGCCGGTCCCGCACAGCCGACACGAGACGCCCCGCACGCGGTGTCCCGCCGACCCCCGCCACCCGCGCCTCTGCCTCGGCCACCTCCACCTCGGCGTTCTCCGCCCCGGCCCGCGCCTCCCAGGCCGCCGCGTCGGCGTTCTCCGCCCCATCCCCCGCGTACGCGTCCCCGCGGCTCGGGTCCGACGCCGGCGCCCGGTCCACCACGGAGCCGATCCCCCACGCGTCGCCCGGCTCCGGAGCTGCCGTCATCAGCGCATCCGCCCGGCGCCGCGCGGCCGCCGCGGCGAGGGCAGCTCGCCCCCGCGCGGTGTCGCGCGCACCCCGGCGGACGTACGACCTGGCGCCGGGCCGGACACCCGCCCGACCGCCCGGCCGCGTGCCAGGGCCGTGCCGGGGCCGCCGCGACGCCCCCCGCTCCGCGGCCTCTACCGCGTCCGGCCGGCGCGTCAGCACGTCGCCCGGCCCCGCCCCGCGGCCGGACTCGGCTGACGACGAGGACGGTGGCAAGGAGTGCGGGAGATCAGGCGGGAGGGACCGCTCGGCGTACTGGGGGGAAGTTGGCGGGGCGTCCGTCCGGGCGGACGACGAAGCGGCTTCCCGGACACTCGGTGACGCGGAGGAGCGGACGGTCGGTGAGGCGGGCGTCTGGACGGAGAAGGCATCGGGAGCCGACGCCCGAGGGAATCGAAGGGCCATGCCTCACGACGTTAGGCATCTCCGACCCAACCCGCTGAGCAGCCATCAGTTCTGTGGATGACCAGCCGGTTGTGGACAACTCCGCCACTCACCCGAGTGAAAACCGCCCCCGCCACTCCTCGACTGACGCCTCGGCAGGTCAAAGTGGAGGGCACGTCCCGGACCACCCGGCCTCCGAGACGGCTGAAGGGCCCGACGCGCTCACCGCGGCGAGACCACCGCGGCGAGCAGGCCCGGCCCCGTGTGCGCGCCGATCACCGCGCCGACCTCGCTGACGTGGAGGTCGACCAGGCCGGGAACGCGTGCGCGCAGGCGCTCCGCCAGCCGCTCCGCCCGCTCCGGGGCCGCGAGGTGGTGCACGGCGATGTCCACCGCGGCCTCCCCGGCCTGCCGCGCGGCGATCTCCTCCAGCCGGGCGATCGCCTTGGACGCCGTCCGCACCTTCTCCAGCAGCTCGATCCGGCCCCCGTCCAATTCCATGATCGGCTTCACCGCCAGCGCGGAGCCCAGGAGGGCCTGGGCCGTCCCGATGCGGCCGCCCCGGCGCAGGTAGTCCAGCGTGTCGACATAGAAGTAGGCGGACGTCCTGGCGGCCCGTCGCTCCGCGGCCAGCACCGCCGCGTCCAGGTCGCCGCCCGCCGCCGCTGTCTCGGCCGCCGCCAGGGCGCAGAACCCCAGCGCCATGGCGACCATGCCGGTGTCCACCACCCGTACCGGCACGGGGGCTTCCTTCGCCGCGAGCAGTGCGGCGTCGTACGTGCCCGAGAACTCCGCCGAGAGGTGCAGCGACACCACGGCGTCGGCTCCGCCCACGGCCGCCGCCCGGTATGCCTCCGCGAAGACCTCCGGGCTGGGGCGGGAAGTGGTGACGGAGTGGCGTTTCTGCAGGGCCAGGGCGAGCGAACGGGCCGAGATCTCCGTGCCCTCCTCCAGGGCCCGATCGCCCAGGACGACGGTCAGCGGCACCGCGGTGATGCCGTGCCGTTCCATCGTCGGGCGCGGCAGGTAGGCCGTGGAATCAGTGACGACAGCGACGTGGCGGGGCATGAGCCGGAGGTTACCCGTCGTGCCCGGACCGCGGCAGTCCGGCCCCGGACCTGCGATCGCCCAGGCCGGATCGGGGCGCTGCCGTCACGGACGGCCTGGGCGGGCAGCGCCGGCCAGGGGGCGGGAAACCGGGGCGGGCAGTGTCGACCGAGGACAGGAGTTGTTGGGAGCGGGCAGCGCGGCGAGCCCCCACCGGGACGACGCCACGACGGGCGAACGGGGAGCCGCGCGGACGGACGACGTCACGGCGAGCGCACCGGGAAACCCCCGAGCGCACGGCGTCGTGGCGGGCGACAGGCCGGCCGCGCGGATCCGAGGCCCGGCCGTTGCCGCCGAATGCCAGGAAGCCGGAAAGCCGGGAAGCCGGGAAGCCGGGAAGCCGCACAAGCGAACGGCGTCCACGCAGGCAAAAGGGGCGCCGCACGAGCGAGCGGCGTCACCTCCGAAAACGGCGAGCCGCGCGAGCGTACCGGCCGGTCGTGGTCAGGTGGTCGTCTCCGGGCGGGTGGACTTCTGCCACGGGTAGTGCGTCAACCGCGGTTCCGATGCGGTGATCGCCTGCGGCGCGCCCTCCGCCTCGGGCCCGGCCGGGGTCGTGTCCGCCGTGTTCCGCCCGTCGCCGCTCCCGGTGGCGGAGGAGGCGGACTCCGACCAGTCCGTGGTCGGCACCGCGCCGGGAGCCTGCGCGGGCTCCTCCACGGTCCAGTGGCGCAGGGCCCCGGCCTCGACGTCGATCTGCGCGTTCAACGCGTCCAGGTCGTCGTCGGCGAACTGGCGCGCCCGGTCGCGGGCCGCCCAGCGCAGCGAATCCGCCGAATGCGTGATCCGCCGCGTCCGCTCCTTCAGTTGCGGCAGCAGCCCCGCGACCGTCGCCCGGTCCGGCTCGCGCTCCAGCCGCTTCAACTCGTCGTCCAGCTCCCGGCCGTGCGCACTCAGCCGTTGGAACAGCGCCACGGACTCGGCCAGCGAGGCGTCCTCGGCGACACCGGCGTGCAGGGCTTCCTGGGTGGCGCGCATCGAGGTCCGCAGGGAGAGCCGTAGCTGCGCCAGATCCCCGGCGACGCCCGGTTGACCGAAGCTCTTGGCCCGCAGCGTCGTGTCCTCGACCGTGCGACGGGCCTGCGTGATCGTGCGGTCCACTCCCCGCTTGGCCGCGCCCACGGCCTTCACCGTCAGGTAGGCGCCCAGCGCGACGAACGTGACGAAGAGCAACGCCAGGATCATGATCACGGCTTCCATGAACGCCCCTCGGTGTCTCGATGCGGCTGCCGGTACCGGTCGCCCCCTCCACCGTAAACGGAACGGGCAGGCCGAGGGTTCCTTCGGAACCCCCAACCTGCCCGAGATGACCCCCGACCCGCCCGTAGGGGATGTCCCCTACGGCGCGGTCCCGGCGGCCGTCAGCCGCGCAGCGGCGTCACGCGGGGACGATGTTGACCAGCTTCGGCGCGCGCACGATCACCTTGCGCACACCCGCGCCGCCCAGGGCCGCCACGACGGCCTCGTCGGCGAGGGCCAGCGCCTCCAGCTCCTCGTCCGTGATGGACGGGGAGACCTCCAGGCGGGCGCGGACCTTGCCCTTGACCTGGACGACGCAGGTGACGGTCTCGTCCACCGCGTACGCCGGGTCCGCCACCGGGAAGTCCTGGTGGACGACCGACTCGGTGTGGCCCAGACGCCGCCACAGCTCCTCCGCGACGTGCGGGGCCAGCGGGGCGATCAGCAGCACCAGCCGCTCGGCGACCGAGCGCGACAGCGGGCCGCCGGACTTGGTCAGGTAGTTGTTCAGCTCGGTGATCTTGGCGATGGCCGTGTTGAAGCGCATCTGCTCCAGGTCCTTGCCGACCCCGTCGATGGCCTTGTGCAGGGCCCGCAGCGTGTTCTCGTCGGGCTCGGCGTCGACGACGGTGACCTCGCCGCTCTCCTCGTCGACCACGTTGCGCCACAGCCGCTGCAGCAGCCGGTACTGGCCGACCACCGCCCGCGTGTCCCACGGCCGCGACACGTCCAGGGGACCCATCGCCATCTCGTACAGGCGCAGCGTGTCGGCGCCGTACTCGGCGAAGATCTCGTCCGGCGTGACCGCGTTCTTCAGGGACTTGCCCATCTTGCCCAGAACGCGGCTGACCCTCTCGCCCTCGTGGTAGTAGAGGCCGTCGCGCTCCTCCACCTCGACGGCCGGAACGGCGATGCCCCGGCTGTCGCGGTAGACGTACGCCTGGATCATGCCCTGGTTGTACAGCTTGTGGAACGGCTCGGAGGACGAGATGTGCCCCAGGTCGTGCAGCACCTTCGACCAGAAGCGCGCGTACAGCAGGTGCAGCACGGCGTGTTCGGCCCCGCCGACGTACAGGTCGACGCCGCCGGTGGGCTGGCCCTCGCGCGGGCCCATCCAGTACTGCTCGATCTCCGGGTCGACCAACTTCTGACCGTTGGTCGGGTCCAGGTAGCGCAGCTCGTACCAGCAGGAACCGGCCCAGTTGGGCATGGTGTTGGTCTCGCGGCGGTACTTCTTGGGGCCGTCGCCCAGGTCCAGCGTCACGTTGACCCAGTCGGCGTTGCGCGACAGCGGGGTCTCCGGCTGGGCGGTGGCGTCGTCCGGGTCGAAGGTGCGCGGCGAGTAGTCCTCGACCTCCGGCAGCTCCAGCGGCAGCATCGACTCGGGCAGCGGGTGGGCGATGCCGTCCTCGTCGTACACGATCGGGAAGGGCTCGCCCCAGTAGCGCTGCCGGCTGAACAGCCAGTCGCGCAGCCGGAAGTTGACGGTGCCCTCGCCGGCGCCGTGCTCCCGCAGCCAGTCGGTGACCGCCGCCTTGGCCTCGACGACGCCCATGCCGTCCAGCGAGATGTCGTCGTTCGCGGAGTCGACCAGCGTGGCGTCGTACGAGCTGAAGGCGTCGTCCCAGGTGGAGGGGTCGGTGCCGCGGTCGTCCGACGGCTGGACGACACAGCGCATCGGCAGCTCGAAGGCGCGCGCGAAGGCGAAGTCGCGCGTGTCGTGCGCCGGTACGGCCATGATCGCGCCGGTGCCGTATCCCATCAGGACGTAGTCCGCGATGAAGACGGGCACCTTCGCGCCGTTGACCGGGTTGGTCGCGTACGCACCGGTGAAGACGCCGGTCTTGTCCTTCGCCTCGGCCTGCCGCTCGACGTCGGACTTGGCGGCGGCCTGCTTGCGGTAGGCGTTGACGGCCTCGGCGGGGCTCGCGTGGCCGCCGGTCCACACCGGGTGGGTGCCCTCGGGCCAGGCGGCCGGGATGATCCGCTCGACCATGTCGTGCTCGGGCGCCAGCACCATGTAGGTGGCCCCGAACAGGGTGTCCTGGCGGGTCGTGAAGACGGTGATGTCGCCCGCGCCGTCGACCGGGAACTCGATCCGGGCGCCCTCGGAGCGGCCGATCCAGTTGCGCTGCTGCAACTTGATGGCCTCGGGCCAGTCCAGCGCGTCCAGGTCGTCCAGCAGCCGGTCGGCGTAGGCGGTGATGCGCATGTTCCACTGGCGCAGCTTCGCCTTGAAGACGGGGTAGTTGCCGCGCTCGGAGCGGCCGTCGGCGGTGACCTCCTCGTTGGCCAGCACCGTGCCCAGCCCCGGCGACCAGTTCACCGGCGCGTCGGAGGCGTACGCCAGGCGGTACTCGCCCAGCAGGTCGGCGCGCTCGACGGCGCTCAGCGCGCTCCACTCACGGCCGTCGGGGGTCGGGCGCGCGCCGCTCTCGAACTGCTCGACCAGCTCGGAGATCGGACGGGCCCGGTCGGCCTCGGTGTCGTACCAGGAGTTGAAGATCTGCAGGAAGATCCACTGGGTCCACTTGTAGTACTCGGCCTCGATCGTCGCGAACGAGCGGCGCTTGTCGTGGCCCAGGCCCAGTCGGCGGAGCTGGGTCCGCATGTTCTCCATGTTGGCCTCGGTGGAGACCCGAGGGTGGGTGCCCGTCTGGACGGCGTACTGCTCGGCGGGCAGGCCGAAGGCGTCGAAGCCCAGGGTGTGCAGCACGTTGTGGCCGGTCATCCGCTGGTGGCGGGCGTAGACGTCGGTGGCGATGTAGCCCAGCGGGTGCCCGACGTGCAGACCCGTGCCCGACGGGTACGGGAACATGTCCATGATGAACTTCTTCGGCTTGGCGGCCAGCTCCGGATCGCCCGCCAGACCGCCGGTGGGGTTCGGCGCCTCGTAGGTCCCCTCGGCGTCCCAGAAGTCCTGCCAGCGTGCCTCGATGTCGGCGGCCATGGCCGCCGTGTAGCGGTGCGGCGCGGCCGTCTCGGCTGCGGAATTCGTCTCGCTCATGATCCTCAAAGCTCCATCGATCGTCATCTGCCGGCGCCCACGTCCACGGGCGCATGTCTACGGACACACGTCTACGGAAACGAAAAATCCCCTCGCACAGGAGGGGACGCCGCGCTGACTCCGACCAGGCGCTCTCACCGGTCGGGACTGTTCAGCGCGGCTCGCTAAGCAGAAGGCGTACGGCACGCATGGCGCCAGGGTACCGCACGGGGCCGGAACGGAGCGGGGCGCAACCGAGGGGCGGACACCGGGCGCACGGCCGGACGGCGCGCCGCGAGGCGAGCAGGGCGATCATGGCCTCCGACGTGCGCGGTTCCGTCCGCCGCCGCGCCTCGGCCGTGATGGCGGGCGGATGACGAAGAGGCGGGCCACCCGATCCGGGTGGCCCGCCTCTTCACTGTGGAGCTAAGGAGAATTGAACTCCTGACCTCCTGCATGCCATGCAGGCGCTCTACCAACTGAGCTATAGCCCCTTGCTGTCCGCCGCGCCGGTTTCCCTTGGCGACATCGAGAACATTACACGGTCCCCCCGGTGCTTCACCAAATCGTTTGCGCTTCGCACCGCTATGCCCGAATTGATCCTCGCTCCGGCGCAAGCCGTCGCAGGTCAGACGGTTGTGGAGGACCGGTCAGGCGGTCGCGAAGGAGTAGAAGCGCTTGAGGGTGCAGTGCTCCTCCAGGAGCCGGCCGTAGATCGGCTCCCCCTCCAGTTCCCGGTAGGTCTCGATGGGGTCGCCCTTTATGATCAGCGCCCGCGCGCATTCCTCGCACCAGTACTGGTACTCCGCGTTGACCGGATCCATGTCCCTGACAATGGGCGTACCGCTGCCGCACCAGTCACACTTACGCCTGTGCGCACCCATCAGTCAGCTCCAGCAGTGGCCGCAGGCCGTGCACACGTAGGAGACCCCTCCGTTGTCGCCCAGAACCTGGGCCACGTGGGACGAACCACAGGACGGACAGCCGAGACGGGATCGATCGTCGGACGTGGGAGAGCCGGGGAGCAGAGCGGCGACAAGCGGCAGGTCGGGGACGCGTTCGCGACTCGCAGGCATCGCGTTCCCTCCCGATCGGTCCGTCGCCCCCTCCGGCGGTCCGATTCTGCCATGACCCCGCAAGGGGGTCAGCCCGCTCGACGCCCCGACCACCCGCCGAGCGCAGACCGCCCCGCCTCCGCGACGTGTCCGCAACGCAGACGATCCCGCCCCCTGACGGGGACGGGATCGTGATTGTGGAGCTAAGGAGAATTGAACTCCTGACCTCCTGCATGCCATGCAGGCGCTCTACCAACTGAGCTATAGCCCCGCTGTCCGCTGTGTTTCCCTGCGTTTCCGCGCTGCGAACAAGAAGAACTTTAGCCTGTGCCCAGCCGGAAAGTGAAATCCGGCCGGGGCCGCCCCCGAACGGCCGGGGAACGAGGGCTAGTCGTCGTCGCCGAGCACCGGCTCCGGCAGGGTGCCGGCGTTGTGCTCCAGCAGCCGCCAGCCGCGCGCGCCCTCTCCGAGGACGGACCAGCAGCAGTTGGAGAGCCCGCCGAAGCCTTCCCAGTGGCGCGCCTCCAGGCCCAGCAGCCGGCCGATCGTCGTCCTGATCGTGCCGCCGTGGCTGACGACGACGAGCGTGCCGTTCGCGGGGAGCTTCTCGGCGTGCGCGAGGACGACCGGGGCGGCCCGGTCGGCGACCTCGGTCTCCAGCTCGCCGCCGCCGCGGCGCACGGGCTCGCCGCGCTTCCACGCCGCGTACTGCTCGCCGTAGCGCTCGATGATCTCCTCGTGCGTCAACCCCTGCCAGGCGCCGGCGTACGTCTCACGGAGCGCGGCGTCATGGGCGACGGGGAGGCCGCTGACGGCGGCCAGCTCGGCGGCCGTGGCCGCCGCCCGCCGCAGGTCGGAGGCCACGATGGCGTCCGGCTTCAGCGAGGCGAGCAGGCGGGCGGCCCGGCGGGCCTGACCGACGCCGGTCTCGGTCAGCTCGATGTCCGTGGAGCCCTGGAAGCGGCGCTCCAGGTTCCACGGTGTCTGACCGTGCCGCCAGAGGACGATTCTGCGGCCCCTGCCGCTGCTGCTGCCGTTCAGCTCTGGTCACCTTCCGTGCCGCCGTGGAGCTGCGCGTGCTCCTCGGCCTTGCCGCGGGTCTTGATCGCGTCCTCGGGGAGGGCGATCTCGGGGCAGTCCTTCCACAGGCGCTCCAGCGCGTAGAAGACGCGCTCCTCGCTGTGCTGGACGTGGACGACGATGTCGACGTAGTCGAGGAGGATCCAGCGGGCGTCGCGGTCGCCCTCGCGGCGCACCGGCTTGGCGCCGAGCTCCTTCTGGAGCCGCTCCTCGATCTCGTCGACGATCGACTTGACCTGGCGGTCGTTGGGGGCCGAGGCCAGCAGGAAGGCATCGGTGATCGACAGCACATCGCTGACGTCGTAGGCGATGATGTCGTGCGCGAGCCGGTCGGCGGCCGCCTGGGCGGCGGCGTTGATGAGCTCGATGGAGCGGTCAGTGGCGGTCACATGCAGGCTTTCGTCGGTGGTCGGTTTGCAACCTCCAGGGTCTCACGGACCACCGACAGCGCCTCACTGCGTTTCACCGGCCGGCGCCGCCGCGCCGGCCGGTGGCCTCCGGTCCGCCTACTCGGCCGTGTAGTCCCGGCCGAGGACGGCGGACACGTCGGCGTTGGCGGCCGGCTCGCCCTTCCTCACGGCGTCGTCGGCCAGGCCCAGCGTCCTGGCCACGCCGACGGCCTTCTCCTTGTCCTCCGCGGACCGGTAGAGCACGACGGACGCCGCTTCGGTCCCGCCGCCCTTCGCGCCGCTCACGTAGGCGTAGCCGCCGTTGACGAGCCGCACCCTGGCCGCTTCCGCGGCGGCGGCGTCGCCCGTGGCGTTGCGGACGGCCACGCGGAGGGGCGCGCCCGCCTCGGGGGCCTTCACCGTGCCGCCGAGGACGTCCGCGACGACACTGCGGGTGGCCTCCTCGGTGAGGGTCCCGTCCTCCTGGACCGGCAGCAGGGTCGTCGTGTAGTCGCCGATCTTGGCGCGCGAGGCCAGGGTGGCGAGCGAGGCGCCGAGGTCCTTCTCGGGCAGCGACGGGTCGAGCACCTGCGTCAGCGTCTCCACGGTGACGGTCGCCGCTTTCGGGTCCTCGGAGATCTTGCGCAGCGTGGCCCGCATGACCTCGCCGAACCGCGTCAACTGCTCGGCCTCGGGCTCGCCCGGTGCGCGGTACGTGGCGTACGCGACGGCCATCGGTCCGCTCAGGGTCTGCTTCTCCCCCTCGGCCACCAGCGGCGGCTCGCCCTTCTTGGCGGCGGGCACCTCGGTGTCGGTGTCGACCTCGATGCTGCCGACCTGCTCGACGAGGATCTCCAGGTAGGGGGTGTCCAGCCGCCAGGTGCCGGTGATCCGGGTGCCGAGGAGGGCGTCGATCGCCTCCCGCGTGCCGGTCCTGCCGTCGTCCTCGACGGACTTGCCGAGCGTGGTGGTGGTTCCGTCGTCGGAGGCGACGGCGAGGGAGTTGGGCAGCAGGACGGTGGTGCCGCGCTTGGTGGTGGCGTTGTCGACGAGCAGGGCCGTCGAGGTCCCGCCCTTCTTCGTGTCGTGCAGGTGCACCACGATCATGTCCCGCTGCTGCACGCCGCCGGCGACGGCCTTCTTCTCGTCCCCGCCGGAGAGGCCGGGCAGCTTGTCGGCGGCCCAGAGGTAGCCGGCTCCGCCGACGACCACGAGGACGGCGGCGACGATCAGGGCGACCATCCGGTTGCGGCCCTTGCGGCGGGCCTCCTCGCGCCGCTCGCTGCGGCTCTCGGTGAACTTCAGCCAGTCGATGACGTCTTCGGAGTCCTCGTCGGGCTCCTCGATGAACGAGAACTGCTCGGTGCGGTAGTCGGGGGCGGCCTCGCGCTGTCCCGGAACGGTCGGCTCCGCCGCTTCGGCGGGGGCCTCCTGCCGTACGGCCGCGTGCTGGGCGGCGGTCCCGTGCCGGGCCTCCTGGTACTGGGGGGCGGGGAAGGACTGCTGGTGGGGCGCCTGTTCCGGGGCGGGGGCCTCGGCCTGCCGGGGGACGTTCCCGTACTGGCCGGTGTCGACCGGGGCGTGCTGCTGCCCGGCGGCGTAGCCGTAGTCGGCGGACGGGCCGTGGTCGGCGGCGGGGGCGTACCCGTATCCCTGGTCGAGGCCGTGGGCCTGCTGGCCGGGGTCCGGTCGGGGGCCGCCCGGATACTGACCGGCGTACGGGTCGTACTGCTGGGGCTGGGGCTGCGCGGGGTTGCCGTACGCGTCGTACCCGTACCCCGCGTCGGGGGCCGGAGGGTCCTGGCTCTGCCCCTGCCCGGCGGCGTAGGGGTCGTAGTGCTGCCCCTGCTGGTCGTACTGCGGCTGCCCCTGCTGCTCGTACACCGGCTGCCCGTAGGCGTCGTAGCCGATGATCCGCGGCTCCTGGTAGTACGGGTCGTACGGGTTCTGTCGGTCGTTCACCGGTGCCCCTCTCCGTGGCTCAGTCGCCGCGGTACAACTGGCGCTTGTCGATGTAGCGGACCACGCCGTCCGGCACCAGGTACCAGACCGGCTCCCCCTGCGCGACCCTCTCACGGCAGTCCGTGGACGAGATCGCCAGCGCGGGCACCTCCACGAGGGAGACGCCGCCCTCGGGCAGCCCGTCGTCCGTGAGCACGTGGCCCGGTCGGGTGACACCGATGAAGTGGGAGAGGGAGAACAGCTCCTCCGCGTCCCGCCAGGTGAGGATCTGGGCCAGAGCGTCCGCACCCGTGATGAAGAAGAGGTCCGCGTCGCCGTGGACCTCGCGCAGGTCCCTGAGCGTGTCGATGGTGTACGTCGGTCCGCCCCGGTCGATGTCGCTGCGGCTGACGGAGAACTGCGGGTTGGACGCGGTGGCGATGACCGTCATCAGATAGCGGTCCTCGGCGCGGGAGACCTTCTTGTGGCTCTTCTGCCAGGGCTGCCCGGTGGGGACGAAGACGACCTCGTCGAGATGGAACTGGGCGGCCACTTCACTGGCCGCCACCAGGTGTCCATGGTGGATCGGGTCGAATGTCCCGCCCATGACGCCGAGTCGGCGTTTGCCGGGGCCGGTAGGCACTTCCTGCTCTCCCATGCGTGCAGAGCCTACTGGCACCGCTGTACGCCTTTGACTCAGCGGTCGCGGTTGAAGCGGGTGGTGACCCACAGGAGGAACAGCAGCGCGAAGAGGGCTCCGCCGCCGGTCAGGTAGGGGTTGAGACTTTCGTGGTTGCCGCCCTCGCCGCCCCCGGAGGCGAGAGTGACCATCTGGTGGGCGGTGCTCGTGAGGCTCATCTTCGGCAGGACCTATCGATCGAGAATCGGAAGGAAGACGTCGGGCACATCGTATGCGGGTCCTCCGGGCACGCTCACGCCGACTCAGTCGTTGTCGTCGTCGTCGCGGTATCCGCGCAGCAGGAACCAGGCGAGCACCACCGCTCCCAGGATCGAGGCGAGCAGCACGATCCGGAGGGTGTTCCCCGGCCCCTGCTCCGGGGACGCGGCGGCGAGCAGTACGGCGGTGTGCGGCATTTCGGGCGCTCCTCAGGGTTATCCACAGCCCCCCGCACACCGTAGCGCCAGCACATACGCTGGCTTCCGTCCGGGGGACGAGCGACGTCTCGTACGAACAGGGGGCCCATCCATGACCGAGAACAGCAGTCACGAGAACGTGCCGAACAGGCGGCGCAGGCGATTCGCCGGGATCTCCTCCCGGACCTATGAGCACCCCGCCGACCGCTCGGCCCTGGTGGCCCTGCGCAGGCTGACGGGGTTCGACACCGTGTTCAAGGCCCTCAGCGGGCTGCTTCCGGAGCGCAGCCTTCGGCTGCTCTTCCTCTCCGACTCCGTCCGGGTGAGCGAAGCCCAGTTCGCCCACCTCGACGACATGCTGCGGGACGCCTGCCACATCCTGGACCTGGAGAAGGTCCCGCCGATGTACGTCAAGCAGGACCCGCAGCCCAACGCCATGTGCATCGGGCTCGACGAGCCCATCATCGTGGTCACCACGGGCCTGGTGGAGCTGCTCGACGAGGAGGAGATGCGGGCGGTGGTGGGCCACGAGGTGGGCCACGCGCTCTCCGGCCACGCGGTGTACCGGACGATACTGCTGTTCCTGACCAACCTGGCGGTGAAGGTCGCCTGGATCCCGCTGGGCAACGTGGCGGTCATGGCGATAGTGACGGCGCTGCGCGAGTGGTTCCGCAAGTCGGAGCTGTCCGCGGACCGGGCCGGGCTGCTGGTGGGTCAGGACGTCCACGCCTCCCTGCGCGGGCTGATGAAGATCGCCGGTGGCAACCACCTCCACGAGATGAACGTGGACGCCTTCCTCGCCCAGGCGGACGAGTACGAGAAGGGCGGCGATCTCCGCGACTCCGTCCTCAAGATCCTCAACGTGCTGCCCCGCACGCATCCGTTCACCACGGTGCGGGCCGCCGAGCTGAAGAAGTGGTCGGAGACCCGCGACTTCCAGCGGATCATGGACGGCCACTACCCGCGGCGCGACGAGGACGGGGACGCCTCGGTGACGGACTCGTTCCGGGAGTCCGCCTCGCACTACGCCGACACGGTGCGCACCAGCAAGGACCCGCTGATGAAGCTGGTCGGCGACATCGCCGGGGGCGCCGGGGACCTGGGCGGCAAGCTCCGGGACAGGTTCACCGGGAGCGCGAGGGGCGGGGCGCCGGAGGGCAATTCCGCTACGGGCCGGGGCGCGGGGGCCGACCGGCCTCGGGACCCGGAGGAGGGGGGCTCGGGGGCGTCGGGGAGCTGACCGCCGCCAGGGTCCCGCACAGCGCCGCCGCGGGCCGGCCGGTCGCGTACGGGTCGGTGGCGGCGGGCCCGCGGTCGTCCGCCCGCTCCCCGGCGAGGAGGGGTCGCAGCGTCCCGGCCGCGTCGGCCGAGCAGGACTGCGGTCCGGCCTGCACGTAGGCGGTGCGCAGCTCCAGCCGGTGCAGCCGCAGGTCCTCGCGGTCGAAGCGGAAGCGCAGCTCGCGCCGCACGGTGAACAGGGAGGCCCCGTCCTCCCGGCGGGGTCCGCCCGCGGGGCGCAGGGCGTAGGTGAACGAGTGGTCGGAGACGACCCCCAGGACGCCCGCTCCCTCCTCCTCGTACGCGAGGGTGCCCTGGACCCGGACCTGCGGGTCCGCCGGTTCGACCTGGCGGGGGTCGAAGCGCACCAGCCAGCCGGTGGCGGCGTGCTGCCCGTCGTCGGCGGGGGCGCTGAGGCTCCGTCGGAACTGGTCCCGCTGGTCCGGGTCGATGAGGCGTTCGACGGGCCTGCGCACGCGGCCGTAGAGGACGTCGGGGTTGAGGGCGGATTCCACCAGGTAGTCCCTGACCGTGGTGAGGGCGGCGGTGATCTGGCTGTCGGAGAAATTCCGTGTGCGCCGCACGGAGGGGAAGTTGATGCCTTCCGCGCCGGTCCGGAATCCGGCGACCGGGTCGGCGGCGTAGAGCCGCTCGGGTGATCCGCCCGCGACGGCGCCGCCGGGGGCGAGGGGGACGACGGTGGTCCGCAGGGGTTCGGCCCGCCTGGCGGCGGGCTGCGGATACGGGCTCTGGAAGCCTATGTAGACGGCCAGGGTGAAGGCGAGGGCGGTCAGGACGATCAGCGCCAGGGCGGTGCGGGAGCCGTTGCCGCCGCGGACGGAGACCACCACCGGCTCAGGCAGCGCGCGCACCGCGGGGGCGTGCTCGCCCATCCGTTCTCGGGCGGAGAACTCCTGGGTCCGGGCGGCCCGGACGAACGATTCGTCGAAGACGAGGGAGCCGAATTCGTCCTCGCCGCCCGCGGGGTTCTCGAGCGGGCCGTCCGGCGGTTCTGAGCGGCCTGTCATGACTTCTCTCCCGATCTCCACACCGGCCGGTCCGGTGCGCCACGGTCTGCTTCGGCCGAGCGGCGTCCGGCAGCGAGAAGCCCCCCTGGGAACGAGGGGTCACATCATCAGGGTAGGTCGATCGCCGGGGGCGTAAACGCGGAAACGGACGGCAACTCCCGGTGGGGCACGGGGCGAACGGGTGACGGGAGGGACGGGAGAGGGGGCAGCGCACGACCGTGGCACGCGGGGATGGAGGGACGACCGGAGGCAGTGACCGGTCCGCGTGAGCGGGGGCTTGGGCCCGACCGGATTCCGAGCGGCCGGACTACGGCGGACGGGTGCTCCCACCCCCGCCGGGCCCTGTTCCCTCGCCCCACCGGGCCTGGTGCCTCGCCCCACCGGGCCACGGCTCCTCGCTCCGCCGGCCCTGGCGCCTCGCCCTGCCGGGCTTGGCACCTCGTCCCGCCGGGCTTGGCACCTCGTCCCGCCGGGCTTGGCATCTCGTCCCGCCCGCCCATGGTGCCTCGCCTGCGGATCAGCGGGATCAGGGGCGCTCAGGGGGTCGGCGCTCGGGAGGTGCGCGGCTCACGGGCCGGGGCCCGGAAGGCCGCGGTTCATGGGGTGCGCGGCTCGGCGGGGGCGGTTGCGGGCTGGTCGGCGCCGCTGGTGGCCGGGGGCGGCACGCGGTCCTGGCGGTTGGCCGAGGCTCCCCGGTAGACCGCGCTGAACGCGAGAGCGACCATGCCGACGCCCATCACCAGGGCCAGCAGCCAGGCGACCGGCCGGTGCCAGCGGGCGGCGTTCCGGTGGGGTCGCCGGGGGCCCCACCGGCGACCGTCGGCGTCCGGCCCGTCGTCCTCGTGGCCGCCGTCCGGGTCGTAGTCGAGGTCCTGGGGATCGCGGTGGGGGCGGGGACGGCCGTGCTCGTCGGGGAAGTCCTCGTCCGCGGGGCGGCGGCTCCGGCGCGCACGGGCCGCGTCGGCCTCGGCGCGCGCTTCGGCGGCGGCGAGCAGGCGTTCCACGGCGGTCGGCTCGTGCACGGCCGCCGCCCGGACGAAGTCCTCGTCGAACACCACGGCGGCGAAGTCCTTCTCCGCGCCCCCGCGGTCGTCGTCGGGCTCCCCGCCGTCCGGGAACGGCTCGCCCCCCACGTCGTCCGGCACGGCTTCAGCCTAGCCGCGCGGGGGCCGTTTGGGCAGGGACTCCGCACGCCGCCCCCGGACGGAGCCGGTGGGCGGCGGCCTCAGCGGACGTGACCGTCGCCGGTGACGATGTACTTCGTCGAGGTCAGCTCCGGCAGGCCCATCGGGCCGCGGGCGTGGAGCTTCTGCGTGGAGATGCCGATCTCGGCCCCGAAACCGAACTGACCGCCGTCCGTGAAACGCGTGGAGGCGTTGACGGCGACCGTGGTCGAGTCGACCAGTTGGGTGAACCGGCGGGCGGCGGCCTGCGAGGTGGTGACGATCGCCTCGGTGTGGCCGGAGGACCAGAGCCGGATGTGGGCCACCGCGGCGTCCAGGGAGTCCACGACCGCCGCCGCGATGTCGTACGAGAGGTACTCGGTCTCCCAGTCCTCCGTCGTCGCGGCGACCACGGTGGCCTTGGAGCCCTCGGCGCGGGCGAGGACGTGCTCGTCTCCGTGGACGGTGACCCCGGCCTCGGCCAGCGCGTCCAGGGCGAGCGGCAGGAAGGCGTCGGCGACGTCCTTGTGGACGAGCAGGGTCTCGGCCGCGTTGCAGACGCTGGGGCGCTGGGCCTTGGAGTTGACGAGGATGTCGACCGCCATGGCGAGGTCCGTCTGCGCGTCCACGTACACATGGCAGTTGCCGGTGCCGGTCTCGATGACCGGGACGGTGGACTCCTCGACGACCGTGCGGATCAGCGAGGCCCCGCCGCGCGGGATGAGGACGTCGACCAGGCCGCGGGCGCGCATCAGTTCGCGTACGGAGTCGCGGCTCTCGCCGGGGACCAGTTGCACCGCGTCGGCCGGGAGGCCGGAGCCGCCGACCGCGTCGCGCAGGACCCGGACGAGCGCGGTGTTGGAGGCGTAGGCGGAGGAGGAGCCGCGCAGCAGCACCGCGTTGCCGGACTTCAGGCAGAGGGCGGCCGCGTCGACGGTGACGTTGGGGCGGGCCTCGTAGATGATGCCGACCACGCCGAGGGGGACCCGCACCTGGCGCAGGTCGATGCCGTTGGGGAGCGTCGAGCCGCGCACCACCTCGCCGACCGGGTCGGGCAGCGCGGCGACGTGCCGGACGTCGGCGGCGATGGCGCGGACGCGTTCGGGGGTGAGGGTGAGTCGGTCGACGACGCCTTCGCCCGTCCCGGCCGCGCGGGCCCGCTCGACGTCCTGGGCGTTGGCCTCGACGATCTCGCTCGTGCGCACTTCGAGGGCGTCGGCGATCGCCAGCAGGGCGTCGTCCTTGGCCGAGCGGGGAAGCGGCGCGAGATCGGCGGCGGCGGCGCGGGCCCGGTAGGCGGTCTGCGCGACCGGGGAGAGGTTGTCGTAGGGCGAGAGCGTGGTCATGCCCGCAGAGTAGTGCGCGCTCCGCGGGCATCCGACGGACATCCCGTGATGCGAGACGGCCTCGCAGCCGGTGGTGCGGGACGGCCGGCCCGGGGGCCGGGCGCGTCCTGGGGCGTCAGTACGGGTGCACCCCCACGGGGGCGGCGGGCGGCGGCCCGTACCCCTCGGCGACGCGCAGGTGGTAGGTCTCGCGGTCGATGACTTCGAGGCCGACGATCTCCCAGGGCGGGAGTCGGGCGGTGGAGCGGTGCTCGCCCCACAGCCGCAGGGCGACGGCGGCCGCGTCGTGGAGGTCGCGGGCCTCCTCCCAGTAGCGGATCTCCGCGTGGTCGGTGGCGTAGCGGCTGGTCAGCAGGAAGGGGTGGTCGTGTGCCAACTGCTCCAGCCCCCGCCGCACCTCGCCCAGCGGCGTCTCGGCGCCGGAGACGCTGAGGGTGATGTGCCAGAGCTTCGACTGCGGGGGCTTCGCCTCCGCCGTCGTGACCGGCTCCTGCACGGTGGCGTCCGCCGGCGGCGGATTCCGTTCGAAATCCGCTCCCGCCCCGACGCTCGTCAGGGCTCGGCTGCCCGTGCCTCGGGGCGACGCCCCCGGGCGCGCTCGTCTCACCGGCGGCCTCCTGTGGTCTGGTGCTGTGCGTGAACCCCTGCTCCCCCACAACAAATTGGACCAGTCCACAGCCGGGCGTGGGGCGGTTTTGGTAAAGGTCCCTGCCCGGTGGCGGTACTTTCCTCCGCTTCAGGGGGCGAGGCGTGGCGCGAGGACGACGAGATCGTCCCTGTGTACGACTTCGCGCTCGTAGGCGGGCCCCAGCTCACGGGCCAGGTCGCGGGTGGAACGGCCGAGGAGTTGGGGGATCTCCTTCGCGTCGAAGGTGACCAGGCCGCGGGCGACCGGCACGCCGCGCTGGTCGCGCAGCTCGACCGGGTCGCCGGCGCTGAACTCGCCCTCCACGGCGGAGATGCCGGCGGGCAGCAGCGAGGCGCGCCGCTCGACCACGGCCCGTACGGCGCCGTCGTCGAGGACGAGCGCGCCCTGCGGGGTGGAGGCGTGGGCCAGCCAGAGCAGGCGGTCGGCGGAGCGGCGGCCGGTGCGGTGGAAGTACGTGCCGGTGTCGCGGCCGGCGAGGGCGTCGGCGGCCCGGCCGGCGGAGGTGAGGACGACGGGGACGCCGGCGGCGGTGGCGATACGGGCGGCCTCGACCTTGGTGACCATCCCGCCGGTGCCCACGCCCGCCTTCCCGGCGCTGCCGATGGTGACGCCCGCGAGGTCGTCGGCTCCGGCGACCTCGGCGATCCGGGAGGCGCCGGGGGTGCCGGGCGGGCCGTCGTAGAGGCCGTCCACGTCGGAGAGGAGGACCAGCAGGTCGGCGTGGACGAGGTGGGCGACGAGGGCGGCGAGCCGGTCGTTGTCGCCGAAGCGGATCTCGTCGGTGGCGACTGTGTCGTTCTCGTTGACGACGGGGACCGCGCCCATCTGGAGGAGTTGGTCCAGCGTGCGGTAGGCGTTGCGGTAGTGGCCGCGGCGGCTGGTGTCGTCGGCGGTGAGGAGCACCTGGCCGACGCGGACGCCGTAGCGGGCGAAGGAGGCGGTGTAGCGGGCCACGAGGAGGCCCTGGCCGACGCTGGCGGCGGCCTGCTGGCGGGCCAGGTCCCTGGGCCTGCGGACGAGGCCGAGCGGGGCGAGCCCGGCGGCGATGGCTCCGCTGGAGACGAGGACGACCTCGCGTTCGCCGCCGTCCCTGACCTTGGCCAGGACGTCGACGAGGGCGTCGACCCGGTCGGCGTCGAGGCCGCCGGAGGCCGTGGTGAGCGAGGAGGAGCCGACCTTGACGACGACCCTGCGGGCTTCGGTGACTCCGGGCCGGTGCTCCGGCGGCCTGTGCTCTGCCACGTGCTTCCTCGCTCTGCTTCGCCCCGGCGGTTCGGTGGGGGCCGGCGGCCTCGGCCGCCGCCGTGCGCGGCGCGCCGCACCCGCTCCCCGGCTCGTCACAGTACGCGAGCGGCCGCCTCCGCCGCCCGCCCGTTCCGCTCGGTGGACGGCCGGCGGGCGGGCGGGGCGGCCGGGGCGGTCAGCCCTGCCGCTCGCCCCTGATGGCGAGCATCCGGTCGACGACGCGGGCGGCGGCGCGGCCGTCGGAGGGCTCGCAGAAGTCGACCCGGAACTGGGCGTACCTCTCCTTGTACTCCTCGCTCACCGCGTCGATGTTCCGGATCGCGGCGATCAGGTCCTCGGAGGTCTTGATCAGCGGGCCGGGGGCGCGGGAGGTGAAGTCGAAGTAGAAGCCGCGCAGGGTGTCGCGGTAGTGCTCCAGGTCGTACGTGAAGAAGAGCATCGGCCGCCCGGAGTGGGCGAAGTCGAAGAGCACCGAGGAGTAGTCCGTGATCAGCACGTCGGCGATCAGGTAGAGGTCGGCGATGTCCGGGTAGTACGTGACGTCGTGGACGAAGCCCTGGCCGGCGCCGGGGATGGAGTCGAGGACCTTGTGGTGCTTGCGGTAGAGCAGCACGTGGTCCTCGCCCAGCTCGCGGCGGGCGGCCTCGACGTCGATCCGGTTGTCCAGCTTGAACCGGCGGCCGCCGTAGCGCTGGTCGTCGCGCCAGGTGGGGGCGTACAGGACGACCTTCTTGCCGGCGGGGATGCCGAGCTTCTCGCGGACGGCGGCGGCGCGCTTGACGCGGTCGGGGGCGTGGAAGACGTCGTTGCGCGGGTAGCCCGCTTCCAGCACCTCGCACTGGAGGCGGAAGGCGTTGGTCATGATCGGGGTGGTGAAGGCGTTCGGCGAGATGAACAGGCTGTACTGGCGCGAGCGCTGCGGGAGGCTCGCGATGTAGGCCAGGTTCGCCTTCGGGGTGCCGAGGAGGTCGGCGCCGATGCGCTTGAGCGGGGTGCCGTGCCAGGTCTGGACGACGACCTGGCCCTCGCGGCGGACGAACCACTCGCGGATGCCGCCGTTGGTGACGACGTACCGGCTGCGGGCCAGCGCCTCGTACCACTCCCTGCTGCCCCACTCCACGCCCCGGACGCCGGGCGGCAGGACGACCTGCTGGTCGTGGACCATCGCGATGTGCTCGACGTCGGCGCCGCGGCGCTTCAGCTCCTCGTAGACCGCGCGGGGCGAGTCGGAGAACTGCTTGCCGCCGAAGCTGTTGTAGAGCACGGCCTCGCGCAGTGGGAGCTCGCGCTGCGCGGGGGTGTGGACGTCGCGCATGAGGCGCTGGCGGTAGGCGCCGCGCAGCTCGGGGTCGAGGACCGGTCCCGACTCGACGAAGATCCGGTCGAAGTCGACCCGGTCCACGGTGTACGTGCGGTGCTCGCCGCGGTGGGTCAGCGGCAGCGTCCCGACGAGGTCGGGGCGGAGGGTGACGGGGACGTCGCGGGTGTGGTCCCACTCGGTGCGCAGGCGCAGCCGCGGCATCCAGCGTCCGGCGCGCAGCGGCACGGCGCCCTCGTACGCGGGCACGGCGTCCGGGCGCAGGCGGGCGGTGAAGCGGCCGTCGGCGAACTCGACGGGAAGCGGCCGGTCCTCGTTGCGGCCGGTGTGGCGCAGGACCATCGTCATCCGCTCGGCCGGGCCGGTGTAGACGCCGGAGAGCACCAGCTCGCCCCGGTCGTTCCACTCGACGCCGTCGACGACCGGCTGGACGGTGCGCACCTGCGGGGTGAAGTTGCCCGCGCCGTCGGTGAGGAGGGCCAACTCGCGCTCGCCGGGGAGCGGGTGGACGCCGATGACGGGGCGCTCGCCGTTGGTGGCGCGGCGGGTGGTGCCGTCGGCGAAGACGATCAGGGCGCGGTACTTGCGGGCCTGGCCGGGCTCGACGCCGTCGGCGGGCAGGGCGGCGGGGTCGAGGCGGGCGGTGTGGCGGAGCCAGCCGTCCGGACCGGTCCCGCCCCGCTGGAGCGGCAGGTCGGTGGTGAACCCGGTGGGCTCGTGGTCGATCCGCAGGGCGGTGGGGGCCTTGCCGGCGGGGGCGTCGGCACGGGAGCGCAGGGTGAGGGCGAGGGCGTCGCCGTCCGCCTCCTGGGCGATGATCTCGGCGGGCACGACGTCCACGGTGAGCTTGAGCCGGTTGCGGTCGAAGCCGGCGACGAGGCGTACGCCGTCGTCCAGGAAGCGGGTGCGGCTGTGCCCGGCCGCGCCCGCGTTGTTCTTGGTGACGCCGCCCACGGACATGCCGCCGGGGCGCGGGATGCCGATGCCCAGGCGCCAGGCGCCGGGCTGCCACTGGCCGCGCACGCGCAGCCGGGCCGGGTCGACGGCGATCTCGAAGCCCGACCCGTCGTAGGTGTGGAGGGCGCCCTTGGCCTCGGCGGTGGCGCGCGGTTCGACGACCGTGCGCAGCCGCAGCGGGAGGGCGCCGCGGCTGCCCTGGCGGCGGAGCACGGCGACGCGCAGCGTGTGCTTGCCGGCGGGGACGGGGATGTTGGGGATGTAGGCGTACCCCTTGACCAGGAGCTTGCCGTCCACCCACGCGAGGTCCAGCAGCTTGGCGCGCACGGGCAGTTCGCTGCGGTTGAAGTCGCGCACGGAGGAGGGGAGCGAGGCGCTCTCGACGCCGGGCAGTTCGATGCGGGCGCGCCGCAGGCCGCGGACGGAGAAGGCTCCCGGATTCTCGCGCTCGTAGTGCAGCAGGTCCGCCAGCTCGTCGCCGCGCCCGCTGGCCGCCAGGTGCCACTTGACGCGGGCCATCGGGGAGAGCTTCCGGACGAGCTTGGGAGCGGCCTGGTCGAGGAAGTCCTTGGCGGCGCTGTGGAAGGCGGGGCGCTCCTCGAGCGGAGTCTCCGGGAAGTACTTCATGAGCCGGCTGAGCTCGTCGGGGATCGCTTCGAGGGACGCCACGGGTGGAGGGCCTTTCCGGGGGGACGTGCAGAAGAAGATGAACCCCAGGCATACGGGGCATTAATGGGACCGCACCAGCGGTCTCATGGTTGCCCAACAGTATGACGCGACACCCGACACGGGCCGAACCGCCCAGATCACCGCCGGGCGGTTCGCGCGCCCCTCACGCGCGGCGTGCGCCGGGCGCGCGCAGGACGCCCACCACCGCGCGGCGGGCCTTGCTGACGGCTCGTCGGGCCAGGGAGGCACGGGGCCGGGGCCGGGGCGCGTCGATGCGCCGGCCGCCGATCCACTCGGTGACCGTCACCTCGTAGGCCCGGTCGGGCAGTACGGCGCTCTCCCCGAGGTGCGGATAGGCCAGCAGGAGGCGGGGCGGGTCCTCCCGGCGGACCACCTCGGGCTCCTTCTTGGCGGCCAGGAAGGTGAGGAGGTCCAGGAGCAGGTCGAGCCGCCCCTCCGCGACGCACATCAGCCGCAGCCGCTCGTGCACCTTGAGGAGGCGGGACAGTTCCGGCGTCCAGTAGGCCGCCATCAGGGGGGCGGCGAGCGCCATCTTGTCCGCGCGGACCTGGGCGGACTGCTTCAGCAGTCCGGGGCCGAACTGGGGCAGCAGCGTGATGACGAACGGCCGCACCATCAGCGCGTCGCGCCGGGGTCCCGGCGGTACGTGGTCGGCGATGAGCCCCATGAGCGCGCGGGCCGAGTCGAAGCGCCGGGTGTGGTCGCCCTTCTTGGTCATCTGGTTGCGGTCCTCGCGGCCCACCAGGTAGTAGCAGGTGTAGTCCGCGACGACGGAGACGCCGTCGCCGCGCAGATACGCCTCCATGGTGAACAGGGCGTCCTCGCCGGTCTTCAGCGTCTCGTCGAAGCCCATGCCGTGCCGCACGAGGAGGGAGCGGCGGAACAACTTCTGCGCGCTGAGCGTGAATTTGATGTTGGAGGAGTACAGGTCGGCCCGTTCGACCGTCTCCTTCCACATCGATTTCGCGGCGCCGCGATTGACGCCGACGATCTTCCCGAGCACCACGTCCGTGCCCGCGCGGTCGCCCATGGCGACCATGCGCTCCAGGGCTTCCTCGCCGAAATAGTCGTCGGCGTCGAGAAAGAAGACGTAGCGGCCGCGGGCGAGGCCGAGGCCCCGATTGCGGGGGCCGCTGGGGCCGCCGGAATTCTCCTGCCGGACGACCCGCGTGGGAATGGCGGTCCGGGCGGCGAATTCCTCCAGGTATTCACCGGTGCCGTCGGTGGAACCGTCGTCGACCGCGATGATCTCCAGCCGGTCGGCGCCGATGGTCTGCGCCTCGACGGACTCCAGGCACCGGACCAGATACGGCATCGCGTCGTACGCTCCGATGATCACACTGACATCGGGCTCGTCGTTCCGTGTGGGCGTCTCAGCCATGTGCACCTGCCGATTTGATCACGAGAGAGGGCCTTTTGCCCGGCTCTGCACTTTTTCGCATGGTCATACATCCCCCGTACATCCCAAGCCGAACGGCCCGTGCGCCTCTCCCGGAGGAGAGACGTACGGGCCGCGGTCGGAGTTGCCTGCGTTTCCGCCAGTTCGTCCGGATGCGCGACGGATGACGGAAACGCTCCGGTTCAACGCGGTGACGAGGTCCCCTCGGCGAGGGCGACGGCCTCCGCCTCGGAGGCGGCCGGGGCGTCCGGGTCCGCCGCCGCGACGGCCGCGGCGGCCGCCTGCGGGTCGCCGGCCCCGGCGCCGCTGGAGGCGGCCTCCCGGTCCGGCACCGCCACCGCCTGGTCCATCCGCTGCGCGACCCCGAGGTTGCGGGCCTCCGCCTTGGCGGCCAGCGCCCGCACGGCGGCGTTGAACCGCTCCAGGGAGGTCGGCTCGTCCGGCCCCAGGAGGTACGTCTTCAGCTCGCGCCGCGCCCGCGCCAGCGTGTCCGCCGCCGGGTCGGCCACCGCGGCCAGCAGCTCGTCCAACTCCTCGGCCCCGTTGGAGAGGATGACCGCCGCGCGCACCGCCGTGTTCTGGCGCTTGAACTCCGCCGCCCCGAGCCCCGCGGAGTCGGTGACCGCGTACGGCTTGCCGCTCGCGATGAAGTCGGAGACCACGCTGGAGATGTCCGAGACCATCGCGTCGGCCTCGTTGAAGCAGTCGTACAGCTTGGGCTGCGCGCCGGTCACCGTGCGGTGCTCCCACCAGCCGAAGGAGCGCCAGTAGGCGTCGTTCCACTCGGCCCGCAGCCGTGCCGCCTCGGCCTCGCGGGCGGGGTCGGCGAGGGAGACCCGCGACTCCTCCGCCTCGTCGCCGACGGTGCGGCCGGTGGAAGCCAGCGCCGCGAGCCGCGCCTCGATCCGCGCCAGCTCGGCCTTGGCGGCGCTCTGCCCGGCAACGGCCGACGCCGCCTCCTTCGCCCAGCGGGGCTCGGCGGCGCGGGCGGCGGCCGCCTTCCCCAGCATCGCCCGGACACGGGCGTCGACGGCTCTGGCCTTGGGGCTGCGGATGCCGGTGAAGGGGTGCGGCTTGTAGACGATCCGGACCGGCGGGTCGGCCTCCAGCAGCCGCCGCACGATGTTCTCGCCCGCCAGCAGCAGGGAGGTGTTGCCCGGATTGTCGTCCCAGCCCTCCCAGGTGGGCGCGTACAGGATGGTCGGGATGGGGTTCTTCGGGACGCCCGTCCCGCTCCTGATCGGCGCCAGTTGCGGACGGCCGACCTCGACGATGTCCTCGTCGCGGACGCCCACGTCGGCCAGCGCGTAGCGGTCGCGCCCGGCCCGGCCCGCGGTCCACACCTCGTCGTAGACCTTGGAGTACGGGTTGACGCTGGCGAGCTTGTCGCTGTCGCCGTGGCCGATGAAGACGTGCTTCATGGTCGGCACGCGCAGGATGTGGATGTTCTTGCCGACGTTCGCGGGATACAGGCAGACCCGCACGGTCGAGAGGTCCAGGTTCATCAGGTGGGTGCCCGCCGGAACGCAGAGGACCGGGACGGACGTCTCGGCCAACTGCGGGACGAGAGCGCGCTCGCGCATGACGATGAGCGGGCGGCCCTCGATCCGGGCCATGGTGTCCAGCCACATGTTGCCCTGGTAGGCGGACTCGTTGGAGCCGGAGAAGTAGAGCACCACCGTCGGCCGGTACTCGCGCAGCCAGCGGTCGACCGCCTTGAGCACGGCGGGGGCCGGAGGCACCAGCCGACTGCGCCGCACGTACGGCAGGAGCGCCGCGATGGAGGCCAGCGCGAGCAGCAGGGTGAGGGCGGCGCCCGCGAAGCCGATGGCGTCCACGCCGACCGCGGCGGCGATCAGGACGCCCGCCATGGCCGGGATGTCCAGGTGCAGCATCTTCTCGGCGGAGCGCCGCAGCAGGATGCCGGGCGGGGCGTCGGGGATGCGGACGGCGTGCAGGTCCACGTTGCGGGTGACGACCGGCATGGTGCGGCGCAGCCGGATCAGCGTCGTGAGCGCGCCGTGCGGCGCCTGCAGGCCGTAGAAGATCAGGAAGCAGGCGACCGCCGCGTAGAACAGCGGGTCCTCCGCGAGGTCCAGCCGGGCCAGCAGCAGGATGAGCATCAACTGGCGCAGCAGGAAGCGGATCGGCAGACCGGCCCGGACCTTGGCCAGGCGGTTGACCAGATAACTCCCCCGCTGGTGCAGATACCAGTCGGCGGCGTACGTGACAGCGGCCGCCGCCGTGAAGAACCAGATGTGCGGAATGAGCGCGGCGAGCATGACGCAGGGATATCCCAGCCCCATCAACAACGCTGCCGCCAGCTCCGACCTGCTGCCCACACGGGCCAGGCGAATGACTGTCGAGATCACGAAGAACCTGCTCCAGGGGGGTGCCGGTTGATTCACGTATAGAGCGAATTGTGAACGCGTGGTTTCACGCATTCGGGCCTCTGTACTCGCTCTAAGCGATAACAGAGGCCCGGAAAAGCGCATTTATCAAGAATTATTACACATCTTCTTGACGGTCCAGCACGGAGGCCAGCGCCTGCTCGAATCCGGAGTCGCCGGCCCCGGCCGTCGGGTCCTGCTGCCGTACGTCGACGACGTGGCCGGTCAGCTCGGAGAGCAGGACGTCCAGCGAGGTGCGCGCCACGGCCTCGGAGGAGAGCAGCGAGCCCTCGGGCTCCTGGCCGAACGCCTTGGTGCGCATCGGCGTCGCGGTGCGCTCCGGGTTGACGCAGTTGACCCGGATGCCCTCCCCCGCCCACTCGTCGGCGAGCGCCTGGGTGAGGTTGACCATGGCGGCCTTGGTGGAGGAGTAGAGGCTGTACTCGGCGCGGCCTCGGGTGTAGCTGCTGGAGGTGTAGAGCAGCAACTGCCCGCGGGTCTCGGCGAGGTACTTGTAGGAGGCGCGCGCGATCTGGACGGGCGCCAGGTAGTTGACGTTGAGCGCTTCCTGGATGGTCGCGTTGTCGGTCTCGGCCAGCTTGCCGATCCGCAGCACGCCCGCGGTGTTGATCACGTAGTCGACGCGCCCGGTCTCGCCGTACGCCGTGGCGAGCGCGTCGTCCACGTGCTGCGGGTTCTCCACGTGCGTGCCGGTGGTGGAGCGGCCCAGGGCGTAGACCTTCGCGCCGTAGCTCTCGGCCAGGGCGGCGATGTCGGCGCCGATGCCGTACGAACCGCCGAAGACGACGAGGGTCCGGCCGGAGAGCCGCTCGCGGTAGGCGGCCTCGTCGGCCTGCCGGGGGGCGGCGGTGGAGGCGAGCTGGAAGAGCTTGTCGGTGATGAAGACGTCGACCGGCTGGGTCACCTTCATGTTGTACTCGTCGCCCGCGACGACGTAGATCGGCACGTCGGGGAGGTACTTCAGGACCACCGAACAGTCGTCCGTGGCCTGGAAGTTGGGGTCTCCCGCGGCGATCTCGTAGGCCCGGCGGATCGTGGAGAGCTTGAAGGCCTGCGGGGTCTGGCCGCGGCGGAGCCGGGAGCGGTCGGGCACGTCGGTGATGAACTCGCCGTCGCCGCCGTGCGTACGGGTCACGATGATCGTGTCCGCGGACGGGATGGCGACGTCCACGGCCTCGTAGCGTTCGAGGGCGTCGACGCAGTCCTCGATGACCCGCTGGGAGAGCAGGGGGCGCACCGCGTCGTGGAAGAGGACGTTGCGGTCCTCGCCCTCGGCGAGGCCCTCCCCGAGGGCCGCGATGGCGCGCTCGGTGGTCTCGTTGCGGGTGGCGCCGCCCTCGATGATCCGGGTGACCTTGGTCAGTCCGGCCTTCGCGACGATCTTCTCGACGTCGGGCACGAATCCGGGCGCCATCAGCACGATGACGTCGTCGATGCCCTCGGCGTTCTCGAAGATCGTCAGTGTGTGCTCGATGACGGCCTTGCCGGCGATCTTCAGCAACTGCTTGGGGATCGACAGGCCCACGCGCTGGCCGGTGCCACCGGCGAGCACGACCGCTGTGGTCCGGGGCTTGGCTTCATGCGGCACAGACACAGACGACCTACCTTGCTATACGGGGGAACAGTGTGATGGTCGCACTCTCCGTGACCGTCTCGCAAGGTGGACGCCGTGCACCGCTTGCCCTGCGGAAACCCGCCGTTCACCCTCTGGCCAGGGAGGTTGGACGCCGCCGGGCGGGTACAGGGGGTGACCGAATCCACAGAGTGTTGCGTAATCGGCACATGCGCAGCACGAGCACCCGGCGTGACCGGCGGTTTCCGCCGGTACCCCGGCCCCGAGGCTACCGGACGGCCCGCCTCCGCAAAGACGGGCCGGGGGTGCGGTGCCGCCCGCGGACGCCGGAGCCCGGCCCTCCCCCGCGTACGGGAGGAGGGCCGGGCTCGTCGTGACCGGCGCGCGGATCAGAAGGGGTCGAACTCGTCGTACTCCTTGTCGGCGTCGTCGCGCTCGGCCTCCCGGTCGCGGCGGCGCTGCGCGGCGGGGCGCGGGGCCTCCAGGCGGTGGTCCTCGCCCCGGCGGCCCAGCATCTCGGCGCCGGCCATCACGGTCGGCTCCCAGTCGAAGACGACCGCGTTCTCCTCGGGGCCGATGGCGACGCCGTCGCCGGCCCGCGCGCCCGCCTTCATCAGGGCCTCCTCGACCCCGAGGCGGTTGAGCCGGTCCGCGAGGTAGCCGACGGCCTCGTCGTTGTTGAAGTCGGTCTGGCGCACCCAGCGCTCGGGCTTCTCGCCGCGCACCCGGTAGATGCCCTCGTCGTCCACGGCGACGGTGAAGCCCGCGTCGTCGACGGCCTTGGGGCGGATGACGATGCGGGTCGCCTCCTCCTTCGGCTTGGCGGCGCGCGCCTCGGCGATGATCCCGGCGAGCGCGTAGCTCAGCTCGTTGAGGCCCTTGTGCGCGATGGCGGAGACCTCGAAGACGCGGTAGCCGCGCGCCTCCAGATCCGGGCGGATCATGTCGGCGAGGTCCTGGCCGTCCGGGATGTCGACCTTGTTGAGGGCGACGATGCGGGGCCGGTCCTCCAGGCCGCCGTAGAGCCGCAGCTCCTCCTCGATCATGTCGAGGTCGGAGAGGGGGTCGCGGTCGGACTCCAGGGTCGCGGTGTCCAGGACGTGCACGAGGACCGAGCAGCGCTCGACGTGGCGCAGGAACTCCAGGCCCAGGCCCTTGCCCTGGCTGGCGCCGGGGATGAGGCCGGGGACGTCCGCGATGGTGTAGACGGTCGAACCGGCGGTGACGACGCCGAGGTTCGGCACGAGGGTGGTGAAGGGGTAGTCCGCGATCTTCGGCTTGGCCGCGGAGAGCACCGAGATCAGCGAGGACTTGCCCGCGCTGGGGTAGCCCACGAGGGCCACGTCGGCGACGGTCTTGAGCTCCAGGACGATGTCCCGGCTCTCGCCCGGCTCGCCGAGCAGCGCGAATCCGGGGGCCTTGCGGCGGGCGGAGGCCAGCGCCGCGTTGCCGAGGCCGCCGCGTCCGCCCTGGCCGGCCACGAAGGTGGTGCCCTGGCCGACGAGGTCGGCGAGCACGTTCCCGGCCTTGTCGAGCACCACGGTGCCGTCCGGCACGGGCAGGACCAGGTCCTGGCCGTCCTTGCCGGAGCGGTTGTCGCCGGCGCCGGGCTGACCGTTGGTGGCCTTGCGGTGCGGGCTGTGGTGGTAGTCCAGCAGCGTGGTCACGGACTGCTCGACGACGAGGATCACGTCCCCGCCGCGTCCGCCGTTGCCCCCGTCGGGGCCTCCGAGCGGCTTGAACTTCTCACGGTGGACGGAGGCGCAGCCGTGGCCTCCGTTACCCGCGGCGGCATGGAGCTCGACGCGGTCCACGAAGGTGGTCATGGTTGGTGCCTCCAGGTACAGCAGGAAAATACGGAAGTGTCTCTGTCGTAACACGCCGAGGGCGGACCCGCTTCCCCGTCTGTCGGGAAAGCTGGGATCCGCCCTCGGAAGGTGCTGTGTCGCTGCCGCGCGCGTCGAAGATCAGACGGCGAGCGGAACGATGTTCACGACCTTGCGGCCGCGGTGCGTACCGAACTCCACCGCACCGGCGGTCAGCGCGAACAGCGTGTCGTCGCCGCCGCGGCCGACGCCCGAGCCGGGGTGGAAGTGGGTGCCGCGCTGGCGGACCAGGATCTCACCGGCGTTGACGGCCTGACCGCCGAAGCGCTTCACGCCGAGCCGCTGAGCGTTGGAGTCGCGCCCGTTCCGAGTGGACGATGCGCCCTTCTTGTGTGCCATGTCTCGTCAGTCCCTTACTTCGCAGCCGCGGGGATACCGGTGACCTTGATCGCCGTGTACTGCTGACGGTGACCCTGGCGACGGCGGTAGCCGGTCTTGTTCTTGTAGCGAAGGATGTCGATCTTCGCGCCCTTGTGGTGGTCCACGACCTCGGCCTGGACCTTGATGCCGGCCAGGACCCACGGGTCGCTGGTCACGGCGTCGCCGTCGACGACGAGCAGGGTCGAGAGCTCGACCGTGTCGCCGACCTTGGCAGTGGAAATCTTGTCAACCTCAACGATGTCGCCGACAGCAACCTTGTGCTGGCGACCACCGCTGCGCACGATGGCGTACACGCGGATCTCTCTCTCGCTCGAAACGGTCCCCTGATGCCAGCCGCTCGCGCGGGCCGGGGCCCGTGTCGATCCGGAAGGATGAGCGGCCTCTCCTGGCGGACGGCGCGAACACCGACCGTTACCGGGAGGGATGTGCTCAGGGGTAGGTGCGTACGGAAACACACCGATGGTCAAGATTACGGGGCGTCGCTGCGGGGGTCAAACCGGGTCGGCGGGGGCTCGCGGACCGGGGCGCGGGGCTCGGGAGGGCCGGGGGCGGCATCCGGGGCGACCCGTTCGTACGGGCGGGGGCGCGGCATCCGGGAGGGCCGGGGGCGACGCGCGGGTGGCGCCCGGAGGGCCGGAACGCGATGGCCGGGGTGCGGCTCTCGGCGGGGCGTGGCTTCCGTACGGGCGGGGGGGGGCGCGCGCGGGGGGAGGGCGCGCGCGGAGGCGCGCCCGGCCCGCCGGCGCGCGATCCGCCCGCCGCCCCGGTCACCGTTCGTCGCCGCGCGCCCGTACGCGTACGCGTACGCCTCGCACCGCTCCCCCGTACACGTACGAGCGCACCCGCCCACGCGCCGACGAAGGCCCCCTCCCCCGCCCTTTCGCACCGCCGCCGAGCGGCCTCCCACCCAGAATTCAGGTCGCTGATGTGCACGAATCTCCACCAAAAAGACTTTGTGGAGAAGAATTTGATGGACCGTGAACGGATGTGCGGGGGAGGGTAATGTGCCCGTGCCATTGCCGGACACGTTGCGTTGCACATCAACACCTGTCAGTAATGCGGGCAGTTGAAGCGAATGCGCGTGTCTGCACCGACGCACCCCCGAACGGGAAGGATGCACGTCTTGTCGCCTTCGTTGTGGAGCAGACGCCGGATACTCGCCACCGTCGCCGGCGCGGCGGCGGTCCCCGCCGTGCCCTCGATCCTCACTTGGAGCGCCACCCCGGCCCACGCCGCCGTCACCGCCACCGGTGACCCGGAGAACGGCCTGCCCGACACCGACCAGGGCAAGGCCGTGTGGGCCTACAAGACCGGCGGACGCGCCGTGCGCGAGGCGGCCTCGGCCGCGCTGCTGGGCACTCCGGCCGCGCTGACCGCCTTCCTCACCACCGAACTCCCCGCCGCGCGGGCGGAGGATAATCGTTTCTCCGTCCTCACCAGCCTCTCCCAGGCCGGCAAGTCCGTACAGGCGTCGGCGAGCGCCGCCCTGTCCACCGGGGACGAGGCGATCGCCGCGTTCCTGCGCGAGGGCTACGCCCGCCCGGTCGAGGAGGACCTGCGGGTGGCGGTGTTCACCCACCTCAACAACGGCGGGACCGCCGTGAAGCGGGAGGCCTCCAAGGCGCTGTCCGCGAACACCAAGGCGGCGCTGGAGACGTTCCTCAGCACGACCCAGTACACGGCCCAGGAGGAGGACGACCGGGTCGCGGTCTTCACCATCCTCGGCACCGCGTCGCCCGAGGTGAAGAAGTACGCGCAGCGCGCGCTGGACGACGGCTCCCCCGAGGCGATCCGCCTCTTCCTCTCCTCCGGCCAGCACATCGCCCGCGCGCGCGACGAGGAGACCGCGACCATCGAGCAACTGGTCGCGATCGTGGAGCGGGAGGGCAAGCGCGCCCAGCTCTCCACGGAGAAGGCCGTCGCCGCGTCCGAGCGCGCCAAGGACGCGGCCGAGAAGGCCAAGATCGCCGCACTGGAGGCGGCGGAGGAGGCGAAGGCGGCCGAGCAGGACGTCCGCAAGTCGGCGAACGCGGCGAACAACGCCGCCGGCGCCGCCCGCGGCGCCGCGTCCGCCGCCAACACCGCCATCTCCGCCTCCCGCACCGCCCAGGTCGCCTCCGGCCGCGCCGCGCAGGCCGCACAGGCCGCCGCCGCTGCCGCCGCCTCGGCCGGAAACGCCGCGTCCCGCGCCTACCACGCCGCGATCTCCGCGTCGAAGGACGCCACGAAGGCCTCCGCCGCGCGCCAGGCCGCCGTGGGCGCCCGGAACGCGGCCGCCCGTGCGCGTACCGCGGCCAAGGCCGCCGACCAGGCCGCCATCGCCTCCAGCCAGGCCTCGTCCGCCGGCGCGGCCGCCGCCGGCGCCGCCCGCAACGCCGCCGCGGCGGCCAGCGCCTCCGCCGACGCCGCCGCTTCCGCGGGCGCCGCGCAGGCCCAGGCCGCCAAGGCGCGCCAGGCCGCGGCCGAGGCCAACGCCGCCGCCGCTCGCGCCACCCGTGCCGCGGGCACCGCCCAGACCCTGGCCAACCGCGCCGCGACCGCGGCCCGCGTGGCCCGCGACGCCGCCAACAGCGCGGCCGCCCACGCGGAGAAGGCAGCAGCCGCGGCGGAGGAGGCTGCTGCCAACGCGGGCAAGGCGATCGAGTACGCCAAGCGCTCCACGGCCTTCGCGGCCGCGGCGGTCGAGGCGGCCAACACCGCGGCCTCCGCCGTCAAGGAGGCCCAGGAGGTCGAGAAGGCGGCCCGTGAGGCCGAGGCCGCCCGGATCGCCGAGGACACCGAACTCGGCGTCCTGGAAGCCCGGTCGCGGGCGCAGGCGGAGGCCGAGGACGCCGCGCGGGTGGAGAAGCAGCGCACCCAGGCGGCCCAGACCTCGGACGAGGTCAAGGGCCTGATCGCCACCGCCGAGGCGGCGCTGGCGGCCGGGAACACCGCGGCCGCGGTCACGGTCGGCCGCAAGGCCGCCGTACGGCTCCTCGAGTCCAGCGGCACCTGGACCCGCGGGGCGGCCGAGTTCGCGCTCGCCGGCACCGACCACGACGTGGCCAACTGGATCGACGCCGACCGCCTGCTCGCCCAGCAGCAGGACGACCGCGAGAACGTCCTCGCCCTGGCCCAGGCCTCGACGGCCGCGGTCGCCGAGGCGGCCGAGCGGGCGCTGGCCGACAGCGACCCGAACGCGGCCACCGCCTTCCTGGAGAAGGGGGCCGTCGAGGCGGCCGCCGTGGACAACCGGGTGATGGTGTTCCAGATCCTGGCGCAGGACCCCGGCAAGGCCGTCAAGGCGAAGGCCCAGGCAGCGCTGGACGCCGGCACGGCCGAGGCCCTGCACCACTTCCTCTCCGTCGAGCTCATCGAGGCGACGAAGGAGGACGACCAGGTCGAGGTGTTCCGCCTCCTGGAGACCGGCGGCCCCTACATGCGGTCGGCCGCGCAGATCGTCCTGGAGGGCCCCGCCCGGATGCGGCGCGCCTTCGTCGTGCGCGACAAGTACAACGTCGCCCGGCTCGACCACGACCATGCCACCCACGTCTCCGCGATCCGCGCGACCCTCGCCCACGCGGCCAAGGTCGCCGCGAAGGCCATGGAGGACGCCGCGCGCGCCTCCAAGGCCGCTGCGGAGGCCCGCGCCGCCGCGAAGGAGGCGTCCGAGTGGGCGGCCAAGGCGCAGACGTACGCCGAGGACGCGGCGAACTCGGCCGCCCAGGCGAAGGCGAACGCGGACGCCGCGGACAGGTCGGCGGCGTCCGCGGCCCAGTCGGCCAAGGAGGCCAGCGCCGCGGCGCTGACCGCGCGCGGCGCCGCCCGTTCGGCGAACCACTCGATGCGCCAGGCCTCCTCGTCCGCCAAGCAGGCCGTGTCCTTCGCGGTGCAGGCGCAGGCCTCCGCCGCCCAGGCCGCGGCCTCCGCCCAGCAGGCCGGCCAGGACGCGCAGGCCGCGGCCGCGGCCGCCAGCCAGGCCCGCGCCATCGCCACGCAGAAGCGGCGCGCCGAGGCGATCGAGGCGGCCAAGAGGGCCGCCGCGGAGGCGAGGCAGCACCAGCAGAACGGCACCAACCCCACGGACACGCCGGAGAACGACGACACCGGCGACACCAAGTGGCTGGGCATGTGGCCCGAGGACATCAAGGACCCGCGGGACTGGGCGGCGGCCACCGGCCACTGGAGCACCCTCTTCGGGACCGCCGCGGTCGTCCTGGGCGTCGGCGCCCTGTTCCCGACGCCCGCCTCCCCGGTCCTGGGCGCCCTGGCGGCCGGGGCGGGCCTCATCTCCTGGGGCCTGCAGGGCGTCAGCGCCGGGCTGAGCGGCTGGGGCTACGGCTGGGACAGCAGCGAGTTCCACACGGCGCTCGGGCTGTTCGTGGTCGGCGGCGTCTTCTTCGGCAAGGGGCGGCTGTTCAGCAAGTTCGGCGTGGCGGAGGAGATCGGCGCGAAGGTCTCCAACATCGCGAGTGACGTGACCACCACGGTCATCGGCTGGGTGACCTGGTAGGACCCCGCGCCGGGGGGGGGGGGGGGGGGGGGGGGGGGGCGCCCCCCCCCCCCCCCCCCCCCCCCCCCCCCCCCCCCCCGCCCCGCCCCCCCTTTGCTGTCGTATGCAGGTA
>NZ_JBVJCD010000046.1:39733-46192 GCF_055588985.1 Streptomyces sp. NPDC041970 | reverse complement strand
CCGCGGACAATCCCAGAGGCGAGCCCGACCACCCCCCCCCCCCCCGCCCCTCTCCCCCCCCCCCCCCCCCCCCCCCCCGACGTCCTCTGGGGCCGTGCGGTCGTCTGCGGGGGCAGGCCCCCACAACACTTCGTGGCCGCTCGGGCGCGTACCCGGCGCGGGGCGGTTGGACAGGGAGAAACGAGAAGGTGGCAGCAGCCAAGAAGGGCCGAGGGCCGTCCGGCGGCCAGGGCAGGCCGGGGCGTTCCCTGGTCCTGATCCTCATCGCCATGGTCGCGCTCGTCGGCGGGATGTTCGTGTCCGGGCACACCACGCCCCGGCTGGGCATCGATCTCGCCGGCGGGACGTCGATCACGCTGGAGGCGCAGAACCAGCCCGGCAAGCCGAACGCGATCAACCCGACGAACATGGCGACCGCGGTCGGCATCATCGAGCGCCGCGTCAACGGGCTGGGCGTCTCCGAGGCCGAGGTCCAGACCCAGGGCGATCGCAACATCATCGTCAACATCCCCAAGGGGACGAACTCCAAGCAGGCCCAGGAGCAGGTCGGCACCACCGCCCAGCTCTACTTCCGGCCTGTCCTGACGGTGCAGGCGAGCGGCCCCGAGCAGCCCGCGCCCTCCGGTTCCGCCTCTCCCTCGGGCAAGGCCACGCCGAGCGCCGGTGAGTCCGCCGCGAGCGGGGAGAAGGCCGGGGACAAGGAGAAGGGCGAGGAGGCCACCGGCGCGGAGGCCACCCCCTCCGCGAGCGCCACCACCCAGGGCCGGGCGGTCACCGGGGCCCTGAAGAAGGACCCGACGCCCACCGCGTCCGGCACGGCGAAGCCCTCCGGCTCCCCCGAGGCCACGCCCTCCGCGGACCCGGCGACGGCCAAGCTCCAGGAGGAGTTCGCCAAGCTCGACTGCACCGACCCGAAGCAGCGCTCCGAGGCCGGCAAGAACGCCAAGCCCACCGACTCGATCGTCGCGTGCGGCTCCAACGTTCCGGGCAGCTACGAGAAGTACGTCCTCGGCCCCGCCGAGGTCTCCGGCAGCGACGTCGACGACGCCGAGGGCGCCATCGACCAGCAGACCGGCGAGTGGATCGTGTCGATGGAGTTCACCTCCGCCGGCGCCAAGAAGTTCCAGACGATCACCAGCCGGCTCTCGCAGCAGCAGCCGCCGATGAACCAGTTCGCGATCGTCCTCGACGGCGAGGTCGTCTCCGCGCCCTCGGTCCGCACGGCGCTCAGCAAGAACGCCCAGATCTCCGGCAGCTTCAACCAGCAGTCGGCCGAGGACCTCGGCAACATCCTCTCCTACGGCGCTCTGCCGCTCACCTTCAAGGAGATGAGCGTCACCACCGTGACCGCCGCGCTCGGCGGCGAGCAGCTCCGGGGCGGCCTGATCGCCGGCGCCATCGGCCTGGCGCTGGTCATCGTCTACCTGGTCGTCTACTACCGGGGCCTCGCTTTCATCGCCCTGCTCAGCCTGCTGGCCTCCGGCGTCCTGACGTACACGATCATGGCCCTGCTCGGACCGGCCATCGGCTTCGCGCTCAACCTCCCGGCGGTCTGCGGCGCCATCGTCGCCATCGGGATCACGGCGGACTCGTTCATCGTGTACTTCGAACGCGTCCGGGACGAGATCCGCGAAGGCCGCACGCTCCGCCCGGCCATCGAGCGCGCCTGGCCCCGTGCCCGGCGCACCATCCTGGTCTCCGACTTCGTGTCGTTCCTCGCCGCCGCCGTGCTCTTCGTCGTCACCGTCGGCAAGGTGCAGGGCTTCGCGTTCACGCTCGGCCTGACCACGCTGCTCGACGTCGTCGTGGTGTTCCTCTTCACCAAGCCGCTCATGACGCTCATGGGCGGGACGAAGTTCTTCTCCAAGGGCGGCCCCTGGTCCGGTCTGGACCCCAAGCGGCTCGGCGCCCAGCCGCCGCTGCGCCGCTCGCGCCGTGTCAACGCCCCCACCGAACCGAAGGAGGCGTGAGATGTCGCGACTCGGCAATCTCGGCGCCCGGCTCTACCGCGGCGAGGTCGGCTACGACTTCATCCGCAACCGCAAGATCTGGTACGGCGTCTCGATCCTGATCACCATCACGGCCGTCATCGGCCTGGTGGTCGGCGGGCTCAACATGGGCATCGAGTTCAAGGGCGGCGCGGTCTTCACGACCGACACCCAGGCCAAGATCTCCACCTCCGAGGCCACGGACGTGGCGACCGAGGCCTCCGGCCACATGGCCATCGTCCAGGAACTGGGCAACGGCGGTCTGCGCATCCAGATCACCGAGGTCGACACCGCCAAGGCGAACGAGATCAAGGAGACCCTCTCCGACGAGCTGGGCATCCCCGCCGAGAAGATCAACGCGGACCTGGTCGGCCCCAGTTGGGGCGAGCAGATCGCCGACAAGGCGTGGACCGGCCTGTGGGTCTTCATGATCCTGGTGGTGGTCTACCTCGCCATCGCCTTCGAGTGGCGGATGGCCGTCGCCGCCCTCATCGCGCTGGTCCACGACATCACCATCACGGTCGGCGTCTACGCGCTGGTCGGCTTCGAGGTCACTCCGGGCACGGTGATCGGTCTGCTGACCATCCTCGGCTACTCGCTGTACGACACGGTGGTCGTCTTCGACAGCCTGAAGGAGGGCCAGAAGGACATCACCAAGCAGACCCGCTACACCTACAGCGAGATCGCCAACCGGTCGATCAACAGCACCCTGGTCCGCTCCATCAACACCACCGTGGTGGCGCTGCTGCCGGTGGCCGGCCTGCTGTTCATCGGCGGCGGCCTCCTCGGCGCGGGCATGTTGAACGACATCTCGCTCTCGCTGTTCGTCGGTCTCGCCGCCGGCGCGTACTCCTCGATCTTCATCGCCACGCCGCTCGTCGCCGACCTCAAGGAGCGCGACCCGCAGATGAAGGCGCTGAAGAAGCGGGTCCTCGCCAAGCGGGCGGCCGCGGCCGCCCGCGGCGAAGCCCCCGACGACGGCACCGGGGAATGGCGGGAGGACGACCCCCAGGACGCCGAGACGGCGGGCACGGCGGCCGGCCGGCCGCGTTCGCACGGCCGCACCCCCGGAAAGCGCTGAGTGATGACCCGTACCACCGAGGCGACGCGGGAGCTGCTGCTCAGCCGTATCCGCGACGTGAGCGACTACCCGAAGCCGGGCGTCGTGTTCAAGGACATCACCCCGCTGCTCGCGGACCCGGTGGCCTTCACGGCCCTCACCGACGCCCTAGCGGAGCTGTGCGTCCGGCACGGTGCCACGAAGGTCGTCGGCCTGGAGGCGCGCGGCTTCATCCTGGCCGCGCCCGCGGCGGTCCGCGCGGGCCTGGGATTCGTCCCGGTCCGCAAGGCCGGCAAGCTCCCCGGTGCCACGCTCGGCCAGTCCTACGAGCTGGAGTACGGCAGCGCGGAGATCGAGATCCACGCCGAGGACCTCGACGCCGATGACCGGGTCATGGTCATCGACGACGTCCTCGCCACCGGCGGCACCGCCGAGGCGTCGCTGGAGCTGATCCGCCGGGCCGGCGCGCGCGTCGCCGGGGTCGCGGTGCTCATGGAGCTCAGCTTCCTGCCGGGCCGGGCCCGCCTGGAGCCGGCCCTGCGGGGCGCACCGCTGGAGGCGCTGATCACGGTCTGAGCCGTTGGTCGCCGTCCGGCGACGGACACGCACGCGGGGGACGGGCGCTCGGGAACGAACCGGGTGCCCGTCCTCCGTCGCGGGGGCCGCCGCCGTCCCCGGGAGAGGTCTCGCCGGGGGCTCGATACCATGGGCCTTCCGGGGACTCCGGATTCGCCCGAGGAGCGCTCTTGCCAGACGAGGCCCAGTCAGCCGCCGCCCCGCAGCCCGAGAAGCCCGCGGCGGCCCCCGCCGCGCCCTCGAACGCGCCGAAGCCCGCGCCCCCGGAGCCGGCCGCCGCCCCGGACGCCGCGCCGCCGACCGCCCCCGAGGGCGCCGCGCCCCAGCCCCCCGCGAAACCGGCCGCCGGGCCCAAGCCCCCGCCCCCCGCCCCGCCCGCACCGCTGAGGCCCGCGGCGCCGGCGGGCGCCGCCCCCCGTTCCGGCGGCTCCTCCAACCGGGTCCGCGCCCGCCTCGCCCGCCTGGGCGTCCAGCGCTCCAGCCCGTACAACCCGGTCCTGGAACCCCTGCTGCGTACGGTCCGGGGCAACGACCCCAAGATCGAGACCGCCACGCTCCGCCAGATCGAGCGCGCCTACCAGGTCGCCGAGCGCTGGCACCGGGGCCAGAAGCGCAAGAGCGGCGACCCCTACATCACGCACCCGCTCGCCGTCACCACCATCCTGGCCGAGCTGGGCATGGACCCGGCGACGCTGATGGCGGGCCTGCTCCACGACACCGTCGAGGACACCGAGTACGGCCTGGACACCCTGCGCCGCGACTTCGGGGACCAGGTCGCCCTGCTCGTGGACGGCGTCACCAAGCTGGACAAGGTCAAGTTCGGCGAGGCCGCGCAGGCCGAGACGGTGCGCAAGATGGTCGTCGCCATGGCCAAGGACCCGCGCGTCCTGGTCATCAAGCTCGCCGACCGGCTGCACAACATGCGCACCATGCGCTACCTCAAGCGGGAGAAGCAGGAGAAGAAGGCCCGCGAGACGCTGGAGATCTACGCCCCGCTGGCGCACCGGCTGGGCATGAACACCATCAAGTGGGAGCTGGAGGACCTCGCCTTCGCGATCCTCTACCCCAAGATGTACGACGAGATCGTCCGGCTCGTCGCCGAGCGGGCCCCCAAGCGCGACGAGTACCTCGCCATAGTGACCGACGAGGTCCAGGCCGACCTGCGCGCCGCCCGCATCAAGGCCACCGTCACCGGCCGCCCCAAGCACTACTACAGCGTCTACCAGAAGATGATCGTGCGGGGCCGCGACTTCGCCGAGATCTACGACCTGGTGGGCATCCGGGTCCTCGTCGACACGGTCCGCGACTGCTACGCCGCGCTCGGGACCGTCCACGCCCGGTGGAACCCGGTGCCGGGGCGGTTCAAGGACTACATCGCGATGCCCAAGTTCAACATGTACCAGTCGCTGCACACCACGGTGATCGGTCCCAGCGGCAAGCCCGTCGAGCTCCAGATCCGCACCTTCGACATGCACCGCCGCGCCGAGTACGGCATCGCCGCGCACTGGAAGTACAAGCAGGAGGCCGTCGCGGGAGCCTCCAAGGTGCGCACCGACGTCCCCCGCAACACCGGCCGTGGCCAGGACACCGTCAACGACATGGCGTGGCTGCGCCAGTTGCTGGACTGGCAGAAGGAGACCGAGGACCCCAGCGAGTTCCTGGAGTCCCTGCGCTTCGACCTCTCGCGCAACGAGGTCTTCGTCTTCACGCCGAAGGGCGACGTGATAGCGCTGCCCGCCGGCGCGACCCCCGTCGACTTCGCCTACGCGGTCCACACCGAGGTCGGCCACCGGACCATAGGGGCACGCGTCAACGGGCGGCTCGTCCCGCTCGAGTCGACCCTCGACAACGGCGACCTGGTGGAGGTCTTCACCTCCAAGGCGGCCGGCGCCGGACCCTCGCGGGACTGGCTCGGATTCGTCAAGTCGCCGCGGGCGCGCAACAAGATCCGCGCCTGGTTCTCCAAGGAGCGCCGGGACGAGGCCATCGAGCAGGGCAAGGACGCCATCGCGCGGGCCATGCGCAAGCAGAACCTGCCGATCCAGCGCATCCTGACCGGCGACTCCCTGGTCACCCTCGCCCACGAGATGCGCTACCCCGACATCTCCTCGCTCTACGCGGCGATCGGCGAGGGCCACGTCGCCGCGGCGGGCGTCGTGCAGAAGCTGGTGCAGGCGCTCGGCGGCCACGACGAGGCCAACGAGGACATCGCCGAGTCCACCCCGCCCACCCACGGCCGGGGCAAGCGCCGCGCCAACGCGGACCCCGGCGTCGTCGTCAAGGGCGTCGAGGACGTCTGGGTCAAGCTGGCCCGCTGCTGCACCCCCGTCCCCGGCGACCCCATCATCGGCTTCGTCACCCGCGGCAGCGGCGTATCGGTGCACCGCGCCGACTGCGTCAACGTCGACTCGCTCTCCCAGCAGCCCGAGCGCATCCTCGACGTCGAGTGGGCCCCCACCCAGTCCTCGGTCTTCCTGGTCGCCATCCAGGTCGAGGCGCTGGACCGCTCCCGGCTGCTCTCCGACGTCACCCGCGTCCTGTCCGACCAGCACGTCAACATCCTGTCAGCGGCCGTCCAGACCTCCCGCGACCGGGTGGCCACCTCGCGCTTCACCTTCGAGATGGGCGACCCCAAGCACCTGGGCCACGTCCTGAAGGCCGTACGCGGCGTGGAGGGCGTCTACGACGTCTACCGGGTCACCTCGGCGCGCAGGCCGTAGCGGAACGCCTCCGGACCGCGCAGGAGGGGGGGGGGGGGGGGGGGGGGGGGGGGGGGGGGGGGTCGGGGGGGGGGGGGGGGGGGGGGGGGGGGGGGGGGGGGGGGGGGGCGGCCCG
>NZ_JBVJCD010000046.1:15423-39723 GCF_055588985.1 Streptomyces sp. NPDC041970 | reverse complement strand
CACGGCCCCCTCTAAAAGCGCGCACGGAGACAACCCCCCGCAACCACAAAAGCCCCCCCCCCCCCCCCCCCCCCCCCCCCGGCCCCTCCTCCCGCCGGGCGGGGACCGCTTGGGTCAGCCGCCGAACTCCTGCAGGCCCTTCAGCGCCTGGTCCAGCAGCGCCTGGCGGCCCTCCAGCTCACGCGCGAGCTTGTCCGCGCGGGCGTTGTCGCCGGCAGCGCGCGCGCTGTCGATACGGCTCCGCAGCTTGTCCACGGCCGCCTGGAGCTGTCCGGTCAGACCCTCGGCGCGGGCCCGCGCCTCCGGGTTCGTCCGGCGCCACTCGGTCTCCTCGGCCTCCTGGAGCGCCCGCTCCACCGCCTGCATCCGGCCCTCGACCTTCGGGCGGGCGTCGCGCGGCACGTGGCCGATGGCCTCCCAGCGCTCGTTGATGCCCCGGAACGCGGCCCGCGCCGCCTTCAGGTCCCGCACCGGCACCAGCTTCTCGGCCTCGGCGGCGAGCTGCTCCTTCAACGCGAGGTTCTCGCCCTGCTCGGCGTCCCGCTCCGCGAAGACCTCGCCGCGGGCGGCGAAGAAGACGTCCTGGGCGCCGCGGAAACGGTTCCACAGCTCGTCCTCGGCCTCCCGCTGGGCGCGGCCGGCCGCCTTCCACTCGGTCATCAGGTCGCGGTACCGCGCGGCCGTGGCCGCCCAGTCCGTGGAACCCGACAGCGCCTCGGCCTCGGCGACCAGCTTCTCCTTGGCCTTGCGGGCCTCCTCGCGCTGGGCGTCCAGCGCCGCGAAGTGCGCCTTGCGCCGCTTGGAGAACGCCGACCGGGCGTGCGAGAAGCGGTGCCACAGCTCGTCGTCCGACTTGCGGTCCAGGCGGGGCAGGCCCTTCCAGGTGTCCACCAGCGCCCGCAGCCGCTCGCCGGCCGACCGCCACTGCTCGCTCCGCGCCAGCTCCTCCGCCTCGGCGACCAGCGCCTCCTTGGCGTGCTTGGCCTCGTCGGTCTGCTTGGCCTTGAGGAGCTTGCGCTCCTCGCGACGTGCCTCGACCGTCGCGACGAGCGCGTCCAGCCGCCGGCGCAGCGCGTCGAGATCGCCCACCGCGTGGTGCTCGTCCACCTGCTGCCGCAGGTGCTCGATCGCCGCCGTCGCGTCCTTGGCCGACAGGTCGGTGGTCTTCACCCGCCGTTCGAGGAGGCCGATCTCGACCGCCATGCCCTCGTACTTGCGCTCGAAATAGGCCAGAGCCTCCTCGGGGGAACCGGCCTGCCACGATCCGACGACCCTCTCGCCGTCGGCTGTACGCACGTACACGGTGCCCGTCTCGTCGACGCGGCCCCACGGGTCGCTGCTCACAGCGCCTCCTCCACCTGATGCCCGCGAGGGGTTCGCCCCCCGGCCATCGTCCACAGTTTCCTGGGGCGGGCACCGCCCGCCCTGCACAACGTCAATCTAGGCGACCGGCCGCCCGGCTGTCCGCACTCGGCGGCGGCGAGATTCTCCGCTCCCGGCCGGTCGCCGCCCCGCCGGCGTCAGTCCTTCTCGACCGACGCCTTCTCGACCGTCACGGCCTTCTTCGGCGGGCCGTCGCCCGCGCCGCCCTCGACGCCCGCCTCGCCGACCTTCTGGACGGCCTTCAGCGAGGCGTCGTCCATCGTGCCGAACGGCGTGTAGGTGGGCGGGAGCTTCGTCTCCTTGTAGACCAGGAAGAACTGGCTGCCGCCGGAGTTCGGCTGGCCGGTGTTGGCCATCGCCACCGTGCCCGGCGGGAAGGACACCGTCCCGTCGGCCCCCGCCTTGCCGAGCGCGTCCAGGTTCTCGTCCGGGATGTTGTAGCCCGGACCGCCCGTGCCGTCGCCCTTCGGGTCGCCGCACTGGAGCACGAAGATGCCCTGCGTGGTCAGCCGGTGGCACTTGGTGCCGTCGAAGTAGCCCTTGTCGGCGAGCGCCTTGAAGGAGTTCGCCGTACGCGGGGTCTTCGCCGCGTCCATGGTGAACGCGATGTCGCCCTGGCTCGTCTTCATCGCCATCGTGTACCGCGACTTGGCGTCGATCTTCATCGGGGGCTCGGGGGCCTTGCTCTCGGTCGCCGAGGGCTCCGGCGCGGGGCTCTGGCTCGCCGCCGCGTCCGACTTCTTCCCGTCGTCGTCCTTCCCCGCCGCCATGAACGCGCTCACGCCCACGATCGCGGCCACGACCACGGCCGCCGCCACGATCGCGGTGACGCGCTTGGTCCTGCGGCGGGCCTCCTCCCGGCGCTTCTGCTGGCGCTCGAACTTCTCCCGGGCGAGCTGCCGTCGCCGCTGTTCGCTGCTGGACACCGGTGGGGCTCCTTGTTACGTCGTGAGATCCGGCCTGAGTTGCCCGTACCGTATATGGGTTGCCTGTGCGATGAGGAGCGCCGGGTAGGCTCTGAGCCGCCGCATCCTTCGCTGCGGCCGCTCCCGCCGGACGAACATTAAGGACGATCGTGCTCATTGCCGGGTTCCCCGCCGGGGCCTGGGGGACCAACTGCTACCTGGTCGCCCCCGCCGCCGGTGAGGAGTGCGTGATCATCGACCCCGGCCACCAGGCCGCCCGGAGCGTCGAGGAGACGCTGAAGAAGCATCGGCTCAAGCCCGTCGCCGTCGTCCTCACCCACGGCCACATCGACCACGTCGCCTCGGTCGTCCCCGTCTGCGGCGCCCACGACGTCCCCGCGTGGATCCACCCCGAGGACCGCTACATGATGAGCGACCCGGAGAAGGCGCTCGGCCGCTCCATCGGGATGCCGCTCATGGGCGAGCTGACGGTGGGGGAGCCGGACGACGTCAAGGAGCTGGCCGACGGCTCGAAGCTGGCGCTGGCCGGCCTGGAGTTCGGCGTCTCGCACGCGCCGGGCCATACCAAGGGGTCGGTGACGTTCACGATGCCCGAGGCCGCGGACGTCCCGCAGGTCCTCTTCTCGGGCGATCTGCTCTTCGCCGGCTCCGTCGGACGCACCGACCTGCCCGGCGGCGACCACGCCGAGCTGCTCAAGTCGCTGGCCCGCGTGTGCCTGCCGCTCGACGACTCGACCGTGGTGCTGTCCGGCCACGGCCCCCAGACGACCATCGGCCGCGAGCGCGCCTCCAACCCGTTCCTGAACGGTCTGGACGCGCCGCCGCGCCGAGGAATGTAGACGAGAGACCTCTGTGAGCACCTTCCAGGCCCCCAAGGGCACGTACGACCTGATCCCGCCGGACTCCGCGCGCTACCTCGCGGTGCGCGACGCCATCTCCGCGCCCCTGAAGAACTCCGGCTACGGCTACGTCGAGACGCCCGGCTTCGAGGACGTCGAACTCTTCGCCCGCGGAGTCGGCGAGTCCACCGACATCGTGACCAAGGAGATGTACACCCTCACCACCAAGGGCGGCGCGGAGCTGGCGCTGCGCCCCGAGGGCACCGCCTCCGTGCTGCGCGCGGCCCTGGAGGCCAACCTCCACAAGGCCGGCAACCTCCCCGTCAAGCTCTGGTACTCCGGCTCGTACTACCGCTACGAGCGCCCGCAGAAGGGCCGCTACCGCCACTTCTCGCAGGTCGGCGCCGAGGCCATCGGCACCGAGGACCCCGTCCTGGACGCCGAGCTGATCATCCTCGCCGACCAGGCGTACCGCTCGCTGGGCCTGCGACGGTTCCGCATCCTGCTGAACTCGCTCGGCGACCGGGAGTGCCGCCCGGTCTACCGCGAGGCGCTCCAGGGCTTCCTGCGCGACCTCGACCTCGACGAGGAGACCCGCCGCCGCATCGAGATCAACCCGCTGCGCGTCCTGGACGACAAGCGGGCCGACGTGCGGAAGCAGCTCACCGACGCCCCCAAGCTCCGCGACCACCTCTGCGACGCCTGCACGGAGTACCACGAGGAGGTCCGCGCCCTGCTGACGGCGGCGGGCGTCGCCTTCGAGGACGACGAGCGGCTGGTGCGCGGGCTCGACTACTACACCCGCACCACCTTCGAGTTCGTCCACGACGGTCTCGGCTCGCAGTCCGCGGTGGGCGGCGGCGGCCGCTACGACGGCCTCTCCGAGATGATCGGCGGGCCCGCGCTGCCCTCCGTCGGCTGGGCGCTGGGCGTGGACCGCACGGTGCTCGCGCTGCAGGCCGAGGGCGTCGAGCTGGACCTGCCCGCCACCACCACCGTGTACGCGGTCCCCCTCGGCGAGGAGGCCCGCCGGGCCCTGTTCGGCGTCGTCACCGAGCTGCGCCGTGCGGGCGTCGCCGCCGACTTCGCGTTCGGCGGCCGGGGCCTGAAGGGCGCGATGAAGAGCGCCAACCGTTCCGGCGCGCGCTTCACCCTGGTCGCGGGCGAACGGGATCTCGCCGAGGGCGCCGTCCAACTCAAGGACATGGAGTCCGGCGAGCAGTCGGCGGTGCCGCTCGCCGACGTCGTGGCGGAGCTGACGAAGCGGCTCGGCTGAGGGGACTCGCGGCGGGGCGCGGGCGGAGGCGGGAGCTTCCCCCGCGCCCCGCGCGTTGGTCAACTCCAAGGACGCCGGTTCATCCGGCCGGGCGGACCCGGTCCGCGCCCGCTGACGCGATCCGCCGCGGCCGGAGGGGCGCGCGGGCCCGTGGCCCGTTCGCCCCGCGCCCGCCCCGAGGGGCGCTCGCGCAGGCCGGGTACGCGCGCGGCGCGCGGCGTCCCGGTCCCGAGCGCCCCGCGAGCCCGCCCGCCGGACGCACGCCCTTACGCGCATCGAACAGCCGACCGGTGCGGGGGTGCGGCACAATGACCGTGCCCGGCTGACCACTCAGTGATGGAACGGCGATATGACGACTGCGGCGGTAGACCACGACCCCTCCTGCGAGCAGGACGAGGACGGCCGAAAGCGCGCCTTCGGGGCCGGCCGCGGACTGGCCCTGCTCCTGGTGATCACCGGCGCGGCCGGGCTCCTGGCCTCCTGGGTCATCACGATCGACAAGTTCAAGCTGCTGGAGGACCCCTCCTTCACCCCCGGATGCAGCCTCAACCCCGTCGTCGCGTGCGGCAACATCATGAAGAGCGAGCAGGCGTCGGCGTTCGGGTTCCCCAACCCGATGCTCGGCCTGGTCGCCTACGGCATGGTCGTCGCCATCGGTGCGGGCCTGCTCGCCGGAGCCCGCTACCGGGGCTGGTTCTGGCTCGGCCTCAACGCCGGGACCCTGTTCGGCGTCGGCTTCTGCACCTGGCTCCAGTACCAGTCGCTGTACGACATCAACTCGCTCTGCCTGTGGTGCTGCCTGGCCTGGGTCGCCACCATCGTCATGTTCTGCTACGTCACCACGCACAACGTCAGGCGCCGCATCCTCCCGGCCCCGGCATGGCTGCGCGGCGCGCTGACCGAGTTCGCCTGGGTGCTCCCGGTGCTGTGGATCGGGGTCATCGGCATGTTGATCCTGACCCGCTGGTGGGACTTCTGGACGAGCTGACGCCCCACCCGCCGCCCGCCGCCGGGGGCGGCCCCGAGGCGCTGTCAGCGAGGTGGCATAGGCTTCACGACGTGGAGCCCGACCTCTTTACCGCAGCCGCCGAGGACCGCCAGGAGAAGGACCCGTCCAGCAGCCCCCTGGCCGTCCGGATGCGTCCGCGCGTCCTCGACGAGGTCGTCGGCCAGCAGCACCTGCTGAAGCCGGGCTCACCGCTGCGCCGGCTCGTCGGCGAGGGGGGCGGAGGTCCGGCCGGTGCGTCCTCGGTCATCCTGTGGGGCCCGCCCGGCACCGGCAAGACGACTCTCGCGTACGTGGTCAGCAAGGCGACCAACAAGCGCTTCGTCGAGCTCTCCGCGATCACCGCGGGCGTCAAGGAGGTCCGGGCCGTCATCGAGAGCGCGCGCCGCGCCACCGGCGGCTTCGGCAAGGAGACCGTCCTCTTCCTGGACGAGATCCACCGCTTCTCCAAGGCCCAGCAGGACTCCCTGCTGCCCGCCGTGGAGAACCGCTGGGTCACCCTGATCGCCGCCACCACGGAGAATCCGTACTTCTCGATCATCTCCCCGCTGCTCTCGCGCTCCCTGCTGCTGACCCTGGAGCCGCTGACCGACGAGGACCTCAGCGCGCTGCTGCGCCGGGCGCTGGCCGACGAGCGGGGGCTGGGCGGGGCGCTCGCCCTCCCCGAGGACGCCGAGGCGCACCTGCTGCGGATCGCGGGCGGCGACGCGCGCCGGGCGCTGACCGCGCTGGAGGCGGCGGCGGGCGCGGCCCTCGACACGCACGAGGCGCGGATCACCCTGGAGACGGTCGAGGCGACCGTCGACCGCGCCGCCGTGAAGTACGACCGCGACGGCGACCAGCACTACGACGTGGCCAGCGCGCTGATCAAGTCCATCCGCGGCTCCGACGTGGACGCCGCGCTGCACTACCTGGCCCGCATGATCGAGGCGGGGGAGGACCCCCGGTTCATTGCCCGGCGGCTGATGATCTCCGCGAGCGAGGACATCGGTCTGGCCGACCCCACCGCCCTGCCCACCGCGGTGGCGGCGGCCCAGGCCGTCGCCCTGATCGGTTTCCCCGAGGCGGCGCTCACCCTCAGCCACGCCACCATCGCGCTGGCGCTCGCCCCCAAGTCCAACGCGGCGACGCTCGCGATCTCCGCCGCCCGGGAGGACGTGCGCCGGGGGCTCGCCGGCCCCGTCCCCGCGCATCTGCGCGACGGCCACTACAAGGGCGCGGCCGCGCTGGGCCACGCCCAGGGGTACGTCTATCCGCACGACGTCCAGGGCGGCATCGCGGCCCAGCAGTACGCCCCCGACGCGGTCCGCGACCGGCGTTACTACACCCCCACCCGCTACGGCGCGGAGGCGCGGTACGCGGACGTGGTCGAGCGGGTGCGCGAGCGGCTGGGGCGCTCCGGCGACGGGGAGCCGGCCGAAGGCGGGCCCTGACGGTCGGCGGGAGCACACGGGTCCGCGCGCGGGCGGCCGCCACCGGTCCCCGCCGCAGCGGGCCGCGCGTCAGCGCGAGGCCGCCTCGAAGAGCGTGCGCACGGCCCGGCGCAGCTCGGTGACGTCGCGCACCGGCTCGGGGAAGTCGAAACGGGCGTCGAAGCACGCCCCCCGGCCCTCGACGAACCGCACCCGCAGCCCGAAGCGGTCCAGCGCGAGCGGGACGGCCGACGGGGGGCCGCCGGCGCGGGCGGTGCGCTCGCCGAGCAGGCCGCACAGGGTGCGCATCCGCTCGCCGTGGACGGCGTGCAGGTGCTGGAGCAGCTCCGCCTCGTGGGGGGCCAGCGGGTCGGCGGCCGCGTCCCGGAAGTCCTCCGGCTCGACCTCCTCGGCGCCCCACAGGTCGTCCACGTACGCCTCGCCGAACTCCAGGCGCAGCACCATGCGGCCCGGACCGGCGAGTCCGGGCACGGAGGTGAGCCAGCCCGAGATCCGGGCGCGGCCGCGGACGCGGTGCGGGACGGAGACCGGGGCCACGTCCGCGATCTCCAGCGCCGCGGCCAGCTCGTCGCCCAGCGCGTGCGTCGCGGCCCGCACGGCGGGGGAGCCGGCGGGGAAGGTGAGGAACACGTCGCCCTCGGGTCCCACGGTCCTGACCTGCGGAATCAGCGGCTCCGCGGAGGCCGGGCCGAGCCCCGGCACGAGGAGCACCGCGGAGCAGGTACTCTGTACGAGAGTTCGTGTGCGCTCGGCTGCTGACGGCATCCGAGTGTTTTCAAGCCCGCTGGGACGCGGCTGACCACGATCAGATCGGCCTTCCGTCGTAGCAGCACCTTCAGGTGTGCTGCCGCTGTCTGTGCTGTCCGTGACGTGAGTGGTGTTCCCAGGGCGAGACATGCGATCTCCTTGAGTAAGGTGAGCCTAACCTAATCTACAACGGAGGTCTGGAGAACGTGCCTAACCAGTCGCGTCCCAAGGTCAAGAAGTCGCGTGCCCTCGGCATCGCTCTGACGCCCAAGGCTGTCAAGTACTTCGAGGCTCGTCCCTACCCGCCGGGCGAGCACGGCCGCGGTCGCAAGCAGAACTCGGACTACAAGGTCCGTCTGCTGGAGAAGCAGCGCCTGCGCGCGCAGTACGACATCAGCGAGCGCCAGATGGCGCGCGCCTACGACCGTGCCAAGAAGGCCGAAGGCAAGACGGGCGAGGCGCTGGTCGTCGAGCTCGAGCGCCGCCTCGACGCCCTGGTCCTGCGTTCGGGCATCGCCCGCACCATCTACCAGGCCCGTCAGATGGTCGTCCACGGCCACATCGAGGTCAACGGCGGCAAGGTCGACAAGCCGTCCTTCCGCGTGCGCCCCGACGACGTCGTCCAGGTCCGCGAGCGCAGCCGCTCCAAGGTCCCCTTCCAGGTGGCCCGCGAGGGTGGCTACGACACCGACGGCGAGACCCCGCGCTACCTCCAGGTGAACCTGAAGGCCCTGGCCTTCCGCCTGGACCGGGACCCGAACCGCAAGGAGATCCCGGTGATCTGCGACGAGCAGCTCGTCGTCGAGTACTACGCCCGCTGATCCAGGCGTAGCCGCTCTCACCAGCGCTCCGGCCCGCCCCTCCCCGTCATGCGGGAGGCGGCGGGCCTTCGCGTCCCTCCGGCCCGGCCCCTCCGCGCGCGCCGGGCGGGCGGGGCCCGGCGGCGCCCCCGGCCAGGACCCGGTCGACCGCCGCCTCCGGCCCCAGTAGCCGGCCCGCCCGCAGCCCCTCCTCGTACGCCGCCTCGCCCAGCTCCCGGCGCGCCCGACGCGCGCACTCGGCCCGCGGCCGCCCGTGGAGGAGCGCACCGGCCGCCCCCCGAGCGGGCGCGGGCCGCGCGCGCTCGGCCGCGCCCAACAGGACCGCGGCCTCTCCGGCGCCGCCCTCCGCCACCGCCGCCAGGGCCAGCAGCTCCAGCGCGAGCGCGGTGCCCACCGGGTCCTGGAAGGCGCGGCCGACCGCCAGCGCCTCCGCGAGCATCCGCCGCGCCGGTCCCGGCGTGCCCCGCCGCAGAGCCGCGTACGCCAGGACGCTCAGCGCGTACGCCTGCGTCCACCGCTCCCCGTGGTCCTCGCAGATCTCCCGGACCTCGCCGCAGATCGCCGCCGCCGCGTCCCCGTCGCCGCGGGAGGCCGCCGCCATGCCCAACTCGACCTGCGCCATGAGCACATGGCTGTTCAACTCGCCCAGATCGCGGTACCGGCCGAGCGCCTCGCGCAGCAGCTCCTCGGCGCGGGGCAGGTCGTCCGTCGCGAGCGCCAGCGAGCCCGTGCGGTGCACCGCGTACGCCAGCGCGGCGGCGTCGCCCGAGCGCTCGGCCTCCTCCCGGCACTCCTGGAGCGCCGAGAGAGCGCCGACCGCGTCGCCCTGGAGCACCGCCACCTGCCCGAGCACCCACAGCGCCTTGAGCCGCGCGTCCCCGCGCGGGGACGGCTCCTCCAGCACCTGTTCCAGCCAGCGCCGCCCCTCGGCCGCCCGCCCGCACCCGGCCCAGGCGAACCACAGGGCGGCCGCCAGATACTGCGCCAGATGCACCTCGTCGGGACTCTCCAGCGAACACTCCACCGCCCGGCGGAGGTTGGGCAGCTCTCCGGCGACGCGCGCCGCCACCTCCGCCTGGCGCGGGCCGAACCAGTCCAGCTCGCACCAGGTCGCGAACCCCACGTACCAGTCCCGGTGCCTGCGCCGCAGCCGCTCGGCGTCCCCCGCGGCCGCCAGCCACTCCGCGCCGTACGCGCGGACCGTGTCCAGCAGGCGGTAGCGGGCCCCGCTCGCGCCGTCCGCACGCTCCACCACCGACTGGGCGAGCAGCGCGTCCAGCACGTCCAGCACCGAGTCGGCCGGCAGGTCCGCCCCGCCGCAGACGTACTCGGCGGCCTCCAGCTCGAACGGCCCCGCGAACACCGACAGCCGCGCCCACAGCAGGCGCTGCTCGGGCGTGCACAGCTCGTGGCTCCAGCCGATCGCCGTGCGCAGCGTCCGGTGGCGGGGCGGCGCGCCGCGACGGCCGCCGGTCAGCAGCCGGAACCGGTCGTCCAGACGCAGGAGCACCTGGTCCACCGAGAGCGCCCGCAGCCGCCCCGCCGCCAGTTCGAGCGCGAGGGGCACACCGTCGAGCCGGTGGCACAGCTCCAGCACGGCCGCCCGCTCGGCGGCCGCCGGCTCCCAGTCGGGCCGTACGGCGCGCGCCCGCTCGCCGAACAGCTCCACCGCATCCCGGTCGCACATCGGCGCGAGCGGGAACGTCCGCTCGCCGTCCACCCGGAGCGGGCAGCGCCCGGCCGCGAGCACCTGGAGCAGCGGCGCCCGGCGCAGCAGTTCGCGCACGAGGCCGGCGCAGGCGTCGACGAGGTGCTCGAAGCCGTCCACCACCAGCAGCGTCCGGCGGCCGGACAGGCGCTCCACGAGGGCGGCGCGCGGCGGGCCGCCGCCGCGGCCGGCCGGACCCAGGGCGTCGATCACGGCGTGCTCCAGCAGGTCGGGGTCGTGCACGCCGGACAGCTCCACCAGCCGGACCTCACCGCAGTACCGTTTCTCCCAGAGCGCGGCGGCCCGCGTCGCGCAGCGGGTCTTGCCCACGCCCGCCGCCCCGACGACGGTGACGAGTCTGGCCTCCGCCAGCAGTCCGCCCAGGGCGGCCAGTTCGTCCCCGCGTCCGACGAACCGGTTCAGTTCGGCCGGGAGGCCGCCGGCGGGGCCCGCGCGGCGGGCGTCCGGGCCGTCGGGATTCGGGCGGGGGTGCCGCAGGCGTCGCATGAAACACGCAGAGTACTGGCTTGAAAGCGCTCCGTACAATCCCGCCCTCGCGGCGCCCGCCCCGCCCGCCGGGGATCGGCGTCGGCCCCCGCCCCGCCCGCCGGGAATGCGGTAGGGGAGGAGATGCGCGGCGCGATAGGCTCGTGGGACGACGATCCGGCGCCCAGGCGCAGACCTCGGGCGCGGACGTCGAGACGGAGGACGAGCCCCGACAGGGGCCGAGCGACGAGCAGAGAGCGGTGCACAGTGTCCGGTGGAGAGGTGGCCGGGATTCTCGTGGCCGTCTTCTGGGCGATCCTGGTCTCGTTCCTCGCCGTGGTGCTGGTGAGGCTGGCCCAGACGCTCAGGGCGGCCACCAAGCTGGTGGCGGACGTGACCGAGCAGGCCGTTCCGCTGCTCGCGGACGCCTCGGCGACGGTGCGGTCCGCACAGACCCAGCTCGACAAGGTCGACGCCATCGCGAGCGACGTCCAGGAGGTCACCTCCAACGCCTCCGCGCTCTCCACCACCGTCGCCTCCACCTTCGGCGGCCCGCTCGTCAAGGTCGCCGCGTTCGGCTACGGCGTACGGCAGGCCCTCGGTCGCCGCACCGCTCCCGAGGCGGAACCGGAGCCGGCGCGCGGCCGCTCCTCCGCCCGGCGTACGGTGATCGTCGGCCGGACCGTGCCGACCGCCCGCGGCCGCAGGCGCGACCGCCGAAGCTCCCGCGGACAGAAGGACTGATCGAGCGATGTTCCGCCGCACGTTCTGGTTCACCGCCGGCGCAGCCGCCGGCGTCTGGGCCACCGCCAAGGTCAACCGCAAGCTCAAGCGGCTGACCCCCGAAAGCCTCGCGGCGCAGGCCGCGGACAAGGCGATCGAGACCGGTCACCGGCTCAAGGACTTCGCCCTCGACGTCCGCGAGGGCATGGTCCGGCGCGAAGCCGAACTGGGCGGCGCCCTCGGCCTCGCCGCGCCGGTCGACCCCGACCTCCCCGTACAGCGGCACTTCGCCGTCGAGGCGGCCGAGCCGCCCGCGGACGCGAAGCCGAACCGCAAGCTCCCCCGCAACCCGAACAACCGGAATGAGGACCACTAATGGAGTCGGCTGAAATCCGCCGCCGCTGGCTGAGCTTCTTCGAGGAGCGCGGCCACACCGTCGTGCCTTCGGCGTCGCTCATCGCGGACGACCCGACTCTGCTGCTGGTCCCCGCGGGCATGGTCCCCTTCAAGCCGTACTTCCTCGGCGAGGTCAAGCCGCCCGCCCCGCGCGTCACCAGCGTGCAGAAGTGCGTGCGCACGCCGGACATCGAAGAGGTCGGCAAGACCACCCGCCACGGCACGTTCTTCCAGATGTGCGGCAACTTCTCCTTCGGCGACTACTTCAAGGAAGGCGCCATCGCCTACGCCTGGGAGCTGCTGACCAGCCCCGTCGAGGCCGGCGGCTACGGCCTGGAGCCGGAGAAGCTCTGGATCACGGTCTACCTGGACGACGACGAGGCCGAGCGGATCTGGCGCGAGAAGATCGGCGTGCCGGCCGAGCGCATCCAGCGCCTGGGCAAGAAGGACAACTTCTGGTCCATGGGCGTCCCCGGACCCTGCGGCCCCTGCTCCGAGATCAACTACGACCGGGGCCCCGAGTTCGGCGTCGAGGGCGGCCCGGCCGTCAACGACGAGCGCTACGTGGAGATCTGGAACCTGGTCTTCATGCAGTACGAGCGCGGCCCCGGCGACGGCAAGGAGGACTTCCCGATCCTCGGGGACCTGCCGTCGAAGAACATCGACACCGGACTCGGCCTCGAACGCCTCGCCATGATCCTCCAGGGCGTGCGGAACATGTACGAGACCGACACCCTGCGCGTCGTCATGGACAAGGCCACCGAGCTGACCGGCGTTCGCTACGGCGCCGAGCAGTCCACCGACGTCTCGCTCCGCGTGGTCGCCGACCACATCCGCACGTCGGTCATGCTCATCGGCGACGGCGTCACCCCCGGCAACGAGGGCCGCGGCTACGTGCTGCGCCGCATCATGCGCCGCGCCATCCGCAACATGCGCCTGATGGGCGCCACCGGCTCGGTCGTCAAGGACCTGGCCGGCGTCGTGATCGACACGATGGGGCTGCAGTACCCGGAGCTGATCACCGACCGCGGGCGCATCGAGACCGTCGCCCTCGCCGAGGAAGCCGCCTTCCTCAAGGCCCTCAAGGGCGGCACCAACATCCTGGAGACCGCGGTCACCGAGACCAAGGCCGCCGGCGGCAGGGTCCTCGCCGGCGACAAGGCGTTCCTGCTCCACGACACCTGGGGCTTCCCGATCGACCTGACCCTGGAGATGGCCGCCGAGCAGGGGCTGGCCGTGGACGAGGACGGCTTCCGCCGCCTCATGCAGGAGCAGCGCGACAAGGCCAAGGCCGACGCCCGCGCCAAGAAGACCGGCCACGCCGACCTGTCCGCCTACCGCGAGGTCGCCGACACCTCCGGCGCCACCGAGTTCACCGGCTACACCAGCACCGCCGGCGAGTCCACCATCGTCGGCCTGCTGGTCGACGGCGTGCCCTCGCCCGCCGCCACCGAGGGCGACGAGGTCGAGGTCGTCCTCGACCGCACCCCCTTCTACGCCGAGGGCGGCGGCCAGCTCGCCGACACCGGCCGCATCCGGCTCGACACCGGGGCCGTGATCGAGGTCCGCGACGTCCAGAAGCCGGTCCCCGGCGTCCACGTCCACAAGGGCGTCGTCCAGGTCGGGGAGGTCACGGTCGGGGCCCCCGTCCTCGCCTCCATCGACACCACCCGCCGCCGCGCCATCGCCCGCGCCCACAGCGCCACCCACCTCACCCACCAGGCGCTGCGCGACGCCCTCGGTCCCACGGCCGCCCAGGCCGGCTCGGAGAACTCGCCCGGCCGCTTCCGCTTCGACTTCGGTTCGCCCGCCGCCGTCCCCGGCACGGTCCTCACCGACGTCGAGCAGCGGATCAACGAGGTCCTCTCGCGCGACCTCGACGTCCAGGCCGAGGTCATGTCCCTCGACGACGCCAAGAAGCAGGGCGCCATCGCGGAGTTCGGCGAGAAGTACGGCGAGCGGGTCCGGGTCGTCACCATCGGGGACTTCTCCAAGGAGCTGTGCGGCGGCACCCACGTCCACAACACCGCCCAGCTCGGCCTGGTGAAGCTGCTCGGCGAGTCCTCCATCGGCTCCGGCGTGCGCCGTATCGAGGCCCTGGTCGGCGTGGACGCCTACCGCTTCCTCGCCAGGGAGCACACCGTCGTCGCCCAGCTCCAGGAGCTGGTCAAGGGCCGCTCCGAGGAGCTGCCCGAGAAGATCGCCAACGTGCTCGGCAAGCTCAAGGACGCCGAGAAGGAGATCGAGAGGTTCCGGGCCGAGAAGGTCCTGGCCGCCGCCGCCGGACTCGTCGAGTCCGCTCGGGACGTCCGGGGCGTGGCCCTGGTCACCGGCCAGGTCCCGGACGGCACCTCCGCCGACGACCTGCGCAAGCTGGTCCTGGACGTCCGCGGGCGCATCCAGGGCGGCCGCCCGGCCGTCGTGGCCCTGTTCACCACGGTGAGCGGCCGCCCGCTCACCGTCATCGCCACCAACGAGGCCGCCCGCGAGCGCGGTCTCAAGGCCGGCGACCTCGTCCGCACCGCCGCCAAGACCCTCGGCGGGGGCGGCGGCGGCAAGCCCGACGTCGCCCAGGGCGGCGGCACCGACCCGGCCGCCATCGGCGAGGCCGTCGCCGCCGTCGAACGCCTCGTCACCGAGACGGCGTGACGGGGGAGACGGCGCGGATGCGCCGCGGACGACGGCTCGCCGTCGACGTCGGGGACGCCCGCATCGGGGTCGCCTCGTGCGACCCCGACGGGATCCTGGCCACGCCGGTGGAGACCGTGCCGGGACGCGACGTCCCGGCCGCCCACCGGCGGCTGGCCGCGATCGTCGAGGAGTACGAGCCGATCGAGGTCGTCGTGGGCCTGCCCCGCTCGCTCAGCGGCGGGGAGGGCCCGGCGGCCGTCAAGGTCCGGGAGTTCGCCCAGGTGCTCGCCCGCTCGGTCGCGCCCGTCCCGGTGCGGCTGGTGGACGAGAGGATGACCACGGTGACGGCCGGTCACGGACTGCGCGCCTCGGGCGTGAAGACCAAGAAGGGCCGATCCGTCATCGACCAGGCGGCCGCCGTGGTGATCCTCCAGAACGCCCTGGAGTCCGAACGGGCGTCAGGCAATCCCCCCGGCGAGGGCGTCGAAGCGGTTGTCTGATCGCGATACGGTAACGTTCCGCGCGATGTGGCGGTGGCTCGAACACAGACCGCACAGCGAAGAGGCGGAACAGCGTCTCGCGGCTCTAGGGGATCGATGACTGAGTATGGCCGGGGCCCCGGCTCCGAACCGTGGCATCCCGAGGACCCCTTGTACGGGGACCAGGGATGGGAGGGCCGGCAGGCCGCCCACGGCCAGGGCCAGTACGGCGACCAGCAGCAGCCCCACCCGCGGGACCCGTACGCCCAGCAGCACCACGAGTACCAGCAGTACGCCGACCAGCAGTACCCGCAGCAGGCGTACGACCAGCACCAGCAGTACGCGCAGGAGCAGCACGAGCCGTACCCCCAGCAGTACCAGCAGTACGGCGCGCCCCAGCAGGACCCGGACCCGTACGGCGGGCAGCCCCCCGCCCAGCCGCCGCACGACGGCGGCTGGGACACCGGCGGGCAGCCCGCCGTGCCGTACGGGACCGACCCCCAGGACCCGTACGCGCAGCAGCCCCCCGGCTACGGCGAGACGCCCGACTACTACGGCACGCCGGACGCCTACCCCCCGCCGCGGCCTCCGGGCCGCCGCGAGGCCGCGCCCGAGCCCTCCGGGCAGCCGCCGGCGGACTGGGACCCGGACCGGCCGCAGGAGGAGACGCACCCCTTCTTCACCGGCGCGGACGAGCCCGCCGGCCGCGAGCCGCGCGACGACGACGACCACCCGGACGACGACGCCTCCCGCACCGCGCGCCGCGACCGCGGCGGCGACCGCCGGGGCAAGGGCAAGAGCAAGAAGAAGAACCGCAGCGGCTGCGCCTGCCTGGTGGTCTCGGTCGTCCTGGTCGGCGGCCTCGGAGGCGTCTCGTACGTCGGCTACACCTTCTGGAAGAACCAGTTCGGGGCACCGGCCGACTACGCGGGCATGGGCACCGGCCCCCAGGTCGAGGTGGAGATCCCCGAGGGCGCGCTCGGCTACGACATCGCGAACACCCTGCGCAAGAAGGGCGTCGTCAAGTCCGTCGACGCGTTCGTGGCGGCGCAGAACGCCAACCCCAAGGGCAAGTCGATCCAGGCGGGCGTCTACCTCCTGAACAAGGAGATGTCGGCGGCCAACGCGGTCAGCACGATGCTCGACCCCAAGAGCCAGAACATCCTCGTGTTCGCCGAGGGCACCCGCAGCACCGCGGTCTACGCCAAGCTCGACGAGCGGATCGGCCTGGAGAAGGGCACCACGGCGAAGGTGGCCAAGGCCAAGGCGGGCTCGCTCGGTCTGCCCGCCTGGGCGAACGGGGGCCCGGACACGAAGGACCCGCTGGAGGGCTTCCTCTACCCGGCGGCCTATCCGGTCGCCAAGGGCTCCAAGCCCGAGGACGCGCTGAAGCGGATGGTGGCGCGGGCGAACAAGGAGTACAAGAAGGCCGACCTGGCGGGGAGCGCGCGCAAGCTCGGGCTCAAGAGCCCCTGGGAGCTGATCACCGTCGCGAGCCTCGTGCAGGTCGAGGGCAAGTACAAGCACGACTTCGACAAGGTCGCGCGGGTCGTCTACAACCGCCTCAAGCCGGGCAACATGGAGACGGTCGGCCGCCTGGAGTTCGACTCGACGGTGAACTACATCAAGGGGCAGTCCACCCTGGACATCGGCTCCGTCGACTACCTCCGCCGGATCGAGGACCCGTACAACACGTACAAGATCGCCGGCCTGCCGCCCGGCCCGATCAGCAATCCGGGCGAGGACGCGCTGCACTCCGCGATGAACCCCGAGCCCGGCCCCTGGTACTACTTCGTCTCGATCAACGAGGACAAGACGGTCTTCGCCGAGACCAACGAGGAGCACGAGAGGAACCGGCGGGAGTACCAAGAGGGGAAGGCGGGCCAGTGAGCGCGCCCCGCCGGGCCGCCGTCCTCGGCTCGCCCATCGCCCACTCGCTCTCCCCGGTCCTGCACCGCGCCGCGTACGCCGAACTCGGCCTGGACGACTGGTCCTACGACCGGTTCGAGGTCGACGAGGCGGCGCTGCCCGGCTTCCTCGCCGGGCTGGACGGCTCCTGGGCGGGACTGTCCCTGACCATGCCGCTCAAGCGGGCGGTCATCCCGCTGCTGGACGGGATCAGCGCGACGGCCGCCTCGGTCGAGGCGGTCAACACCGTCGTGCTCGCCGAGGACGGCGGACGGGTCGGCGACAACACGGACATCCCCGGCATGATCGCCGCCCTGCGCGAGCGGGGGGTCGACCGGGTCGACTCCGCCGCCGTCCTCGGCGCCGGGGCCACCGCCTCCTCCGCGCTCGCCGCGCTCGCCGCGGTCTGCGCCGGACCCGTCACCGCCTACGTGCGCGGCCCCGAACGGGCGGCGCAGATGCGCGCCTGGGGCGAGCGGCTCGGCGTCGACGTCCGGACCGCCGCCTGGGCCGACGCGGCCCGGGCGCTGGGCGAGCCGCTGGTGATCGCCACCACCCCGGCCGGGAGCACCGACTTCGCGGCCGGAGCCGTGCCGCACGCGCCGGGCGTCCTCTTCGACGTGCTGTACGAGCCCTGGCCCACCGCGCTCGCCGCCGCGTGGTCGGCGCGCGGCGGCGCCGTCGTCGGGGGCCTCGACCTCCTCGTGCACCAGGCGCTGCTGCAGGTCGAGCGGATGACCGGCCTGGCCCCGGCCCCGCTGACCGCCATGCGGCGGGCCGGGGAAGCCGCGCTCGCCGCCCGCTGAGCGCCGGCGCCGGGCGTCCGTCTGCTGGACCGGCGGCCGGACGACGCCCCGGATCGTGGGAGGATCGACGGCGGCGGGCCAGGGCCGCGCACCCGGTGGCGCCGTTGGATTTCAGGCGCGAGCATGAGGAGCACCGTTGAGCAGGTTGCGCTGGCTGACCGCAGGGGAGTCGCACGGCCCCGCACTGGTGGCGACGCTGGAGGGACTTCCCGCCGGCGTCCCGGTCACCACGGAGATGGTGGCGGACGCGCTGGCCCGGCGACGGCTCGGCTACGGCCGCGGCGCGCGGATGAAGTTCGAGCGCGACGAGGTGACGTTCCTCGGCGGCGTACGCCACGGCCTCACCATGGGCTCCCCGGTCGCCGTCATGGTCGGCAACACCGAGTGGCCCAAGTGGGAGCAGGTCATGTCGGCCGACCCGGTCGACCCCGCCGAGCTGGCCCAGCTCGCCCGCAACGCCCCGCTGACCCGGCCCCGCCCCGGCCACGCCGACCTCGCGGGGATGCAGAAGTACGGCTTCGACGAGGCCCGGCCCGTCCTGGAGCGCGCCAGCGCCCGCGAGACCGCCGCCCGCGTCGCCCTCGGGGCCGTCGCCCGCTCCTACCTCAAGGAGACCGCGGGCATCGAGATCGTCAGCCACGTCGTCGAGCTGGCCGCCGCCAAGGCGCCGTACGGCCTCGTCCCCACCCCCGCCGACGTGGCCGAGCTGGACGCCGACCCGGTGCGCTGCCTCGACGCCGACGCGTCCAAGGCGATGGTGGCCGAGATCGACCAGGCCCACAAGGACGGCGACACCCTCGGGGGGGTCGTCGAGGTGCTGGCGTACGGCGTGCCCGTCGGCCTCGGCTCCCACGTGCACTGGGACCGCCGGCTGGACGCCCGGCTCGCCGCGGCGCTCATGGGCATCCAGGCGATCAAGGGCGTCGAGGTCGGCGACGGCTTCGACCTCGCCCGCGTCCCCGGCTCGAAGGCGCACGACGAGATCGTCGCCACCGACGACGGCATCCGGCGCACCTCCGGCCGCGCCGGCGGCACCGAGGGCGGTCTGACCACCGGCGAGCTGCTGCGCGTGCGCGCCGCGATGAAGCCCATCGCGACCGTGCCGCGGGCGCTGGCCACCGTGGACGTCACCACCGGCGAGGCCACCAAGGCCCACCACCAGCGCTCCGACGTCTGCGCCGTCCCGGCCGCGGGCATCGTCGCGGAGGCGATGGTCGCCCTGGTCCTGGCGGACGCGGTCGCGGAGAAGTTCGGCGGCGACAGCGTTCCCGAGACCCGCCGCAACGTGCAGTCCTACCTCGACCACCTCCAGATCCGATGAGCGGCCCCCTGGTCGTCCTCGTCGGCCCGATGGGCGTCGGCAAGTCCACCGTCGGCGAACTGCTCGCCGCCCGGCTCGGCGCCGCCCACCGGGACACCGACGCGGACGTCGTGGCCGCGGCGGGCAAGCCGATCGCGGAGATCTTCTACGACGAGGGCGAGGAGCACTTCCGCGCCCTGGAGCGCCGGGCCGTCGAGACGGCCGTCGCCGAGCACACGGGCGTCCTCTCCCTCGGCGGCGGGGCCGTCCTGGACGGGACGACCAGGAAGCTGCTGGCGGGCCGCCCGGTCGTCTACCTCTCCATGGACGTCGACGAGGCCGTCCGGCGCGTCGGGCTGAACACCGCCCGCCCGCTGCTCGCCGTCAACCCGCGCCGGCAGTGGCGCGAGCTGATGGACGCCCGCCGCCCGCTGTACGAAGAGGTCGCCCGTGCGGTCGTCCCCACCGACGACCGCACCCCCCAAGAGGTCGCCGAGGCGATCATCGACGCACTGGAACTGCCGGAGGGCCCCGCGGCCCCCGGCGTGGAGAACACCGGCATGACACAGCAGGGCCCCACCCGCATCCAGGTCCGCGGCTCCGCGGGCTCCGACCCGTACGAGGTGCTCGTCGGCCGAGCGCTCCTCGGCGAGCTGCCCCAGCTGATCGGCGACCGCGCCCGGCGGGTCGCCGTGCTCCACCCCGAGGCGCTCGCCGAGACCGGCGAGGCGGTCCGGCAGGACCTCGCCGAGCAGGGGTACGAGGCCATCGCCATCCAGGTGCCCAACGCCGAGGAGGCCAAGACCGTCGAGGTCGCCGCCTACTGCTGGAAGGCGCTCGGCCAGACCGGCTTCACCCGCACCGACGTCATCGTCGGCGTCGGCGGCGGGTCCACCACGGACGTCGCCGGATTCGTCGCGGCCAGTTGGCTGCGCGGCGTGCGCTGGATCGCCGTGCCCACCACCGTGCTCGGCATGGTCGACGCGGCGGTCGGCGGCAAGACCGGCATCAACACCGCCGAGGGCAAGAACCTCGTCGGCGCCTTCCACCCCCCCGCCGGGGTCCTCTGCGACCTCGCCGCCCTCGACTCGCTGCCGGTCAACGACTACGTCTCCGGACTGGCCGAGGTCATCAAGGCCGGGTTCATCGCCGACCCGGCCATCCTCGACCTGATCGAGGCCGACCCCGAGGGCGCCCGCACGCCGGCCGGGGCGCACACCGCCGAGCTGATCGAGCGGTCCATCCGGGTCAAGGCCGAGGTCGTCTCCAGCGACCTCAAGGAGTCCGGGCTCCGCGAGATCCTCAACTACGGCCACACCCTGGGCCACGCCATCGAGAAGAACGAGCGCTACACGTGGCGCCACGGCGCGGCGGTCTCCATCGGCATGGTCTTCGCCGCCGAGCTCGGCCGCCTGGCCGGACGCCTCGACGACGCCACCGCCGACCGCCACCGCAGCGTCCTGGCCTCCGTGGGCCTGCCGCTCGCCTACCGCGGCGACCAGTGGCCCAAGCTGCTGGAGAACATGAAGGTCGACAAGAAGTCGCGCGGCGACCTGCTGCGCTTCATCGTCCTGGACGGCATCGGCAAGCCCACCGTCCTGGAGGGCCCCGACCCGGCCGTGCTGCTCGCCGCCTACGGGGAGGTCTCCGCGTGACGCGCGGGGTCCTCGTCCTGAACGGCCCCAACCTCGGCCGCCTGGGCTCCCGCGAGCCCGACGTCTACGGGGCCACCTCCTACGCCGGACTCGTCGAGGCGTGCACGGCCCTCGGCGCGGAGCTGGGCTTCGACGTCGAGGTGCGGGAGACCAACGACGAGGGCGAGCTGATCCGCTGGCTCCACGAGGCGGCGGACGGCTCGATCCCGGTCGTCCTCAACCCCGGAGCGTTCACGCACTACTCCTACGGGATGCGGGACGCGGCCGCCCAGCGCACCGCCCCGCTGATCGAGGTGCACATCTCCAACCCGTACGCCCGCGAGGAGTTCCGGCACACCTCCGTCGTCGCCGCGGTGGCCACCGGCACGGTGGCCGGGTTCGGCATCGGCTCCTACCGGCTCGCCCTGCGGGCGCTGGCCGACGAGCTGACGGACTGACACCCGGCGGGGCCGCGGCCCTCCCGGCCCGTTCTCCCCGAGACGGTCCGGGAGGGTACGGTGGCCGTTCCACCAGCGCCAGTTGCAGTGACGAGACGGAGTGGCACCGGATGCAGCACGCAGTGGGGGCCCCGCTGCCGCCGCCCCACGGCCCCCAGCACGGGCCCGTCGGACGGCCGTACCAGGTCCAGCACCCCGGCCCTTCCGGGCCGCCGGGTCCGCCCCCGACAGCCCCGCCCCCGCCCCCCGGCCAGGCGCCGCGGCCCGACTGGAGCGGTCCCGGCCCCTCCCAGGCCGTACGGGAGACCACCGGGCACGTCCAGTTGCCTCCGGGCGGCCCCGTGCCGCTGCCCGCGCCCCCCGCCGAGCCCGGCACCGGCTCCGCGACGCTCGCCGTGCTCCTGATCGGCCCGGCGGGCGCGGGCAAGACCACCGTCGCCAGGCTCTGGGCGGCCCGCCGCCGGACGCCCACCGCCCACGTCTCCCTCGACGACGTCCGCGAGTGGGTCTGCTCCGGCTTCGCCGACCCGCAGGCCGGGTGGAACGACCATTCCGAGGCCCAGTACCGCCTGGCCCGCCGGACCTGCGGCTTCGCCGCCCGCAACTTCCTCGCCAACGGCATCTCCTGCATCCTCGACGACGCGGTCTTCCCCGACCGCCCGGTCGTCGGCCTCGGCGGCTGGAAACGCCACGTGGGCCCCGGACTGCTGCCCGTGGTGCTCCTGCCCGGCCTGGAGGTCGTCCTGGAGCGCAACGCCGCCCGCAGCGGCAACCGCCGGCTCCCCGACGAGGAAGTGGCCCGCATCCACGGCCGGATGGCCGGCTGGTACGGCTCCGGCCTGCCGATCATCGACAACTCCGCGTACGACGTCGAGACCACCGCACGCGTCCTGGACGACGTGCTCGCCCGCTCCATCGCCTCCCCGCCCGCCTGGTAGCCGGGCCGGGCCCGGCCCCCGGTCGGATGCGCTGACCGGGCGGCGCCCCGCCCCCGCTCGTAGGCTCGGACCATGTCAGAGGTGCACGCCGTCCGACGCGGGCTGCTCCGCGACCGGTGCGCCGCCGCGGGTTCCGCGGCCGCCCTGGTCTCCCGCCCCGCCAACGTCCGCTATCTCGCGGGCGGAGCACCGCCGGGCGCCGTGCTGCTGCTCGGCCCCGGCGAGGACGCCCTGCTCTGCCCCCGCGCCCCGGCCGGGGAATCGGGCCGCGGGCGGCCCGACGAGGCACTGCGGATCGTCCTCCTGCCCCCGGAGGGGGACCCGGTGGTCGCCGCGGCCGACCTCGCCGCCGCCGCGGGGGCCGACGCGCTCGCCGTCGAGGAGCACGACCTCACCGTGGCGCGGCACCGCGCCATGGCCGGGGCCGCCCCGCGACTGCGCCTGGCCGATCTGGGCCACACCGTGGAGCAGCAGCGGATCGTCAAGGACGAGGCGGAGATCGGCTGCCTCCGGATCGCCGCCGAGATCACCGACCAGGCCCTGGGGGAGCTCCTGGAGTCGATCCTCGTCGGCCGCACGGAGCGGCACCTCGCGCTGGAGCTGGAGCGCCGCCTGGTCGACCACGGGGCGGACGGCCCCGCCTTCCCCACCTCCGTGGCCACCGGCCCGCACTCCGGCCAGAGCGGTCACCGGCCCTCGGACCGCAGGGTGGAGGAGGGGGATTTCCTCTCCGTGCGCCTGGGCGCCGCCTACCACGGCTACCGGTGCGAGATCGGCCGGACCTTCGTCGTCGGCACCGCTCCCGCCTCGTGGCAGATCGACCTCTACGAGCTCGTTTTCGCCGCTCAGCGGGGTGGCAGGGAGGCACTTGCCCCCGGAGCCGCCTACCGGGACGTGGACCACGCGGCCCGCCACCGGCTGGTCTCGGCCGGGTACGGCGAGGGCCTCCCGGCCCGGACCGGGCACGGTGTCGGGCTGGAAATCGGGGAGGACCCGCAACTGGCACCGGCGGCCATGGGTAAACTGGACGCTTGTGTGCCGGTCACCGTCGGACCGGGGGTCCACCTCCCGGGCCGGGGCGGTGTCCGGATCGATGACACGCTCGTCGTGCGCCCCGAGGCGGACGGCGGACCCGAGCTACTCACCATGACGACCAAGGAGCTGCTCGCGCTCTAGCGCGCGTCCGCGGTCGTTCCACCAGCTTCAGTCCAGGAGATTCCGCAACCGTGGCTTCCACGAACGACCTCAAGAACGGCCTGGTGCTCAAGCTCGACGGAGGCCAGCTCTGGTCCGTCGTCGAGTTCCAGCACGTCAAGCCCGGCAAGGGCCCCGCCTTCGTGCGCACCAAGCTCAAGAACGTGCTCTCCGGCAAGGTCGTCGACAAGACGTTCAACGCCGGTGTGAAGGTCGACACGGCCACCATCGACCGCCGCGACATGCAGTTCTCGTACATGGACGGCGAGTACTTCGTCTTCATGGACATGGACACGTACGACCAGCTCATGGTCGACCGCAAGGCCGTCGGCAACGCCGCCAACTTCCTGATCGAGGGCTTCACCGCCTCCGTCGCCCAGCACGAGGGCGAGGTGCTCTACGTCGAGCTGCCGGCCGCCGTCGAGCTGACGATCCAGCACACCGACCCCGGCGTGCAGGGCGACCGCTCCACCGGCGGCACCAAGCCCGCCACCCTGGAGACCGGTTACGAGATCGGCGTGCCGCTCTTCATCACCACCGGCGAGAAGATCAAGGTCGACACCCGCACGGGCGACTACCTCGGCCGGGTGAACAGCTAACCGTGGCTGCCCGCAACAAGGCCCGCAAGCGCGCCTTCCAGATCCTCTTCGAGGCCGACCAGCGCGGCGAGTCCGTGCAGCGCGTCCTCGCGGACTGGGTCCGGCACTCGCGGACCGACGACCGCCAGCCGCCGGTCGGCGAATTCACGATGGAACTGGTCGAGGGGTACGCGCGGTACGCGGACCGGATCGACGACCTCATCGTCACCTACGCCGTGGACTGGGAGATCGACCGTATGCCGGTCGTCGACCGGAGCATCCTGCGGCTCGGCGCGTACGAGCTGATCTGGATGGACGAGACCCCGGACGCCGTGGTGATCGACGAGGCCGTCCAGCTCGCCAAGGAGTTCTCCACCGACGACTCCCCGTCCTTCGTGAACGGCCTGCTGGCCCGGTTCAAGGACCTGAAGCCGAACCTCCGCCGGGAGCAGGAGCAGTAACCCTCGGCGCGGCGGTTCGGACGCACACGCCACGAAGGGCCCGCGGTCGCATGACCGCGGGCCCTTCGGCGTACGCGCACCCCGCCCGCGGGCGGGCGCTCGGGCGGCTGCCCGCACCGGGCGGACGGGCAGAAGCGGCCGGGCCGGCGGGGACCCGAAGGCCCCGCCG
>NZ_JBVJCD010000046.1:0-15413 GCF_055588985.1 Streptomyces sp. NPDC041970 | reverse complement strand
ACACACCCTCCCCTTCTTTCCTCCTCCCCCTCCCCCCCCCCCCCTCCCCCCCTCCCCCCCCCCACACCCCCCCACACCCCCCCCCCCCCCCCCCCCCCCCCCCCCCCCCCCCCCCCCCGGCGCGGGATGCCGCCGCGGGAGCCGGAGGGCTCCCCGGAGGCCAGGCCCCCGCTCGCTCAGCTCTCGTCGTGGGAGACCGCTCGGCGCGCGTCCGCGTCCAGCACGCCCCAGTTGATCAACTGCTCCGTGAGCACGGACGGCGACTGGTCGTAGATCACGGCCAGGGTGCGCAGGTCGTCCTGGCGGATGGAGAGCACCTTGCCGTTGTAGTCACCGCGCTGGCTCTGGATCGTCGCCGCGTAGCGCTGCAGCGGACCGGCCTTCTCCGGCGGCACGTTGGCCAGGCGCTCCAGGTCCAGGACGAGCTTCGGCGGCGGCTCGGCGGCCCCGCCCGGCGTGGTGCCGGGAAGCAGCTCCTGCACCGGGACCCCGTAGAAGTCCGCCAGCTCGGCGAGGCGCTGCACGGTCACGGCGCGGTCGCCGCGCTCGTACGAACCGACCACGACCGCCTTCCAGCGACCCTGCGACTTCTCCTCCACGCCGTGGAGGGAGAGGCCCTGCTGGGTGCGGATGGCACGGAGTTTGGCCCCGAGCTGTTTTGCGTATTCGCTGGACATATGGCTCCCCGGACGCTGGACAGTGTGCGGCTGCGCCGCGTGGCTGGTAACTCACTGTGAGGTTACGCAGCGTTACTTGGCTGCGTCAAGCCGAGAGGTCCGCCGCACCGCCCGCCGGGGGGCGGGTCCAGGGCCCCGCGCAAGCCCTGGTAACGTGGATGACGCAATTTCGACGTCCTTTAAGGTCCGTCCCGTGAGGCGGAGAAGGAGGTCCGTTTCTTATGGACGCACAGCACGACCACGCCGGCAACGCGGCGCGCCCCGTTCTCGAGGCCCCCGACATCGCCCGTGTCCTCACCCGCATCGCCCACGAGATCGTCGAACGCGCCAAGGGCGCCGACGACGTGGTGCTGCTCGGCATCCCCACGCGCGGCGTCTTCCTCGCCCGCCGGCTCGCCGACAAGCTCCAGGAGATCACCGGCCGGCAGATCCCGGTCGGCTCGCTCGACATCACCATGTACCGCGACGACCTGCGGCTGCGCCCGGCGCGCGCGCTGGCGCGCACCGACATCCCCGGCGAGGGGATCGAGGGCGGCCTGGTCGTCCTGGTCGACGACGTCCTCTTCTCCGGCCGCACGATCCGCGCCGCGCTCGACGCGCTGGGCGACCTCGGCCGCCCCCGCGCCGTCCAGCTAGCCGTCCTCGTCGACCGCGGCCACCGGGAGCTCCCGATCCGCGCCGACTACGTCGGCAAGAACCTCCCCACGTCGCTGCGGGAGACGGTCAAGGTCCTCCTCGCCGAGGAGGACGGCCGCGACGCCGTGCTGCTCGGCGTCCAGGAGGCCGACCCGGCGGGCGCGCAGTAGCCCCGAGCCCTCCCCGTACGCCTCCGCGCCCCTCGGCGGCCGTACGGCTGCTCCCGCGCGCCCGTATGCCTGAAACCTCCCTCCAGCCACCCGGAGAACCCCCCAGATGAAGCGCCACCTCATCTCGGCCGCCGACCTCACCCGCGACGACGCCGTCCTCATCCTCGACACCGCCGAGGAGATGGCACGGGTCGCGGACCGGCCGATCAAGAAGCTCCCGACCCTCCGCGGCCGCACGGTCGTCAACCTCTTCTTCGAGGACTCGACCCGTACCCGCATCTCCTTCGAGGCGGCCGCCAAGCGGCTGTCCGCCGACGTCATCAACTTCTCCGCCAAGGGCTCCTCCGTCTCCAAGGGGGAGTCCCTGAAGGACACCGCGCTCACCCTGGAGGCGATGGGCGCCGACGCCGTCGTCATCCGGCACGGCGCCTCCGGCGCGCCCTACCGGCTCGCGACCTCCGGCTGGATCGACGGGGCCGTGGTCAACGCCGGCGACGGCACCCACGAGCACCCCACCCAGGCCCTCCTGGACGCCTTCACCATGCGGCGCCGGCTCGTCGGCGCCGACAGCGGCCTCGGCCGTGACCTGGAAGGCCGCCGCATCACCATCGTCGGCGACATCCTGCACAGCCGCGTCGCCCGCTCCAACGTCCACCTGCTCACCACGCTGGGCGCGCACGTCACCCTGGTGGCCCCGCCCACCCTCGTCCCCGTCGGCGTCGAGGAGTGGCCCTGCGACGTCAGCTACCGCCTCGACGACGTGCTGGCGGCGTCCGACGCGGTGATGATGCTGCGTGTGCAGCGCGAGCGGATGAACGCCGCCTACTTCCCGACCGAGCGCGAGTACTCCCGCCGCTACGGCCTGGACGGCGCGCGGATGGCGAAGATGCCCGAACACGCGATCGTCATGCACCCCGGCCCGATGGTCCGCGGCATGGAGATCACCGCCGAGGTGGCCGACTCCGACCGCTGCACGGTCGTCGAGCAGGTCGCCAACGGCGTCTCCATCCGCATGGCCGTGCTCTACCTGCTGCTCGGCGGCTCCGACACCGCGCTGTCCGCCGCCCCCGCCCGTACCGAGGAGAACAAGTGACCATGAGCAAGATCCTTATCCGCGGGGCGCGCGTTCTCGGCGGCGAGGCCGGGGACGTCCTCATCGACGGCGAGACCGTCGCCGAGGTGGGCGCCTCCCTCGACGCCCCCGGCGCCACCGTGATCGACGCCGCCGGCCAGATCCTGCTGCCCGGACTGGTCGACCTCCACACCCATCTGCGCGAGCCCGGCCGCGAGGACTCCGAGACCGTCCTCACCGGCACCCGCGCCGCCGCCGCCGGCGGCTTCACCGCCGTGCACGCCATGGCCAACACCTTCCCCGTCGCCGACACCGCGGGCGTCGTCGAGCAGGTCTGGCGGCTCGGCAAGGAGTCCGGCTACTGCGACGTGCAGCCCGTCGGCGCCGTCACCGTCGGCCTGGAGGGCAAGCAGCTCGCCGAGCTGGGCGCGATGCACGACTCCGCCGCCGGGGTGAAGGTCTTCTCCGACGACGGCAAGTGCGTGGACGACGCGGTGATCATGCGCCGCGCCCTGGAGTACGTGAAGGCGTTCGACGGCGTCATCGCCCAGCACGCACAGGAGCCCCGCCTCACCGAGGGCGCGCAGATGAACGAGGGCGTCGTCTCCGCCGAACTCGGGCTCGGCGGCTGGCCCGCCGTCGCCGAGGAGTCGATCATCGCCCGCGACGTCCTCCTCGCCGCCCACGTCGGCTCCCGCGTGCACATCTGCCACCTCTCCACGGCCGGCTCCGTGGAGATCGTCCGCTGGGCCAAGTCCAAGGGCTGGAACGTCACCGCCGAGGTCACCCCGCACCACCTCCTCCTCACCGACGAGCTGGTCCGCTCCTACGACCCGGTCTACAAGGTGAACCCGCCGCTGCGCACCGAGGCCGACGTCATGGCGCTGCGCGAGGCGCTCGCCGACGGCACGATCGACTGCGTCGCCACCGACCACGCCCCGCACCCGCACGAGGACAAGGACTGCGAGTGGGCCGCGGCCGCCATGGGCATGGTGGGCCTGGAGACCGCGCTCTCGGTCGTCCAGCACACGATGGTGGACACCGGCCTGATCGACTGGGCGGGCGTCGCCGACCGCATGTCCTTCCGCCCCGCGGCCATCGGCCGTCTGGCCGGACACGGCCGCCCGGTCGCGGCGGGCGAGCCCGCCAACCTCACCCTGGTGGATCCGGCATACCGTGGAGCCGTGGACCCCGCGGGCTTCGCGTCCCGCAGCCGCAACACCCCCTACCAGGGCCGTGAGCTGCCGGGCCGCGTCACCCACACCTTCCTGCGGGGCCGTGCCACGGTCGTCGACGGGAAGCTCGCGTGACAACACTGACCCCCCTGTACCGCCTCGCCGCCGAGCAGAAGTCGGCGGAGGTGACGGACTGGTCCGCCCGCATCGCCTGGGTGCTCGGCCTCCTGGTCCTCATCGCCCTCCTCTACTGGCTCATGCGCCAGGGCTGGAAATGGCGCGGCAGCCTCCAGTCCGGCATCCTCGAGCTCGCGGCGACCCCCGAGGGCTTCGCCGACGACGAGCCGCTGCTGACGCTCCAGGGGCGCTACCACGCCTCCACCACCGCCGGACAGTGGCTCGACCGGATCGTCGCGCACGGACTCGGCACCCGCAGCCGGGTCGAGCTGACGCTCACCGCACGCGGCCTGGACGTCCGGCGCCCCGGCGCGGCCGACTTCTTCGTCCCGGCCGACGCCCTGCGCGAGGCCCGCCTCGACAAGGCGCTCGCCGGCAAGGTCCTCCCCGAGGGCGGACTGCTGATCATCACCTGGGCGCACGGCGGGACGCTGATCGACTCCGGCTTCCGCTCCGACCGCGCCGCCGAGCACCAGGCGTGGGTCGACGCCGTCAACCACCTCACCAGCACCCCTACGGAAGGCACCGCACGATGACGATCTCCGCCCAGGGGGCCCGGACCCCCGCCGTACTCGTCCTGGAGGACGGCCGCGCCTTCCGCGGCCGCGCCTACGGGGCCGTGGGGGAGACCTTCGGCGAAGCGGTGTTCTCCACCGGCATGACCGGCTACCAGGAGACCCTCACCGACCCCTCGTACCACCGCCAGGTCGTCGTCATGACGGCCCCGCACGTCGGCAACACCGGCGTGAACGACGAGGACGCCGAGTCCGGCCGCATCTGGGTCTCCGGCTACGTCGTCCGCGACCCCGCCCGCAAGCCCTCCAACTGGCGCTCGCAGCGCACCCTGGACGAGGAGCTGGAGCGCCAGGGCGTCGTCGGCATCAGCGGCGTCGACACCCGCGCCCTCACCCGCCATCTGCGCGAGCGCGGCGCGATGCGCGTCGGGATCTTCTCCGGCGACGCCGTCCAGGACGAGGCGGCCCTGCTCGCCAAGGTCCGCCGGGCCCCCGAGATGACCGGCGCGGACCTCTCCGCCGAGGTCGCCACCAAGGAGGCCTACGTCGTCCCCGCGATCGGCGAGAAGAAGTTCACCGTCGCCGCGATCGACCTCGGCATCAAGGGCATGACCCCGCACCGGATGGCCGAACGCGGCATCGAGGTGCACGTCCTGCCGGCCACCGCCACCCTGGACGAGGTGTACGCGGTCGAGCCGGACGGCGTCTTCTTCTCCAACGGCCCCGGCGACCCGTCCACCGCCGACCACCCCGTCGCCCTCATGCGGGGCGTCCTGGAGCGGTCCACCCCGCTCTTCGGCATCTGCTTCGGCAACCAGATCCTCGGCCGCGCGCTCGGCTTCGGCACCTACAAGCTGAAGTACGGCCACCGGGGCATCAACCAGCCGGTGCAGGACCGCACCACCGGCAAGGTCGAGGTCACCGCGCACAACCACGGCTTCGCCGTCGACGCGCCCCTCGACCAGGTCTCCGAGACCCCCTTCGGGCGGGCCGAGGTCTCCCACGTCTGCCTGAACGACCAGGTCGTCGAGGGCCTCCAGCTCCTGGACCGGCCCGCCTTCAGCGTCCAGTACCACCCCGAGGCCGCCGCCGGCCCGCACGACGCCGCGTACCTCTTCGACCGTTTCACCACCCTGATGGAGGGCCAGCGTGCCTAAGCGCTCCGATATCCAGTCCGTCCTGGTCATCGGCTCCGGCCCGATCGTCATCGGCCAGGCAGCGGAGTTCGACTACTCCGGCACCCAGGCCTGCCGCGTCCTCAAGGCCGAGGGCCTGCGCGTCATCCTGGTCAACTCCAACCCGGCGACGATCATGACCGACCCGGAGATCGCCGACGCCACCTACGTCGAGCCGATCACCCCCGAGTTCGTCGAGAAGATCATCGCCAAGGAGCGCCCCGACGCGCTCCTGCCGACCCTCGGCGGCCAGACCGCGCTCAACACCGCGATCTCCATGCACGAGAACGGCGTCCTGGAGAAGTACGGCGTCGAGCTGATCGGCGCCAACGTCGAGGCGATCAACAAGGGCGAGGACCGCGACCTCTTCAAGGGCGTCGTCGAGGCCGTCAAGGCGAAGATCGGCTACGGCGAGTCCGCCCGCTCCGTGATCTGCCACTCGATGGACGACGTCCTGGCGGGCGTCGACGCCCTCGGCGGCTACCCCGTCGTCGTCCGGCCCTCCTTCACCATGGGCGGCGCCGGCTCCGGCTTCGCCCACGACGAGGAGGAGCTGCGCCGCATCGCCGGCCAGGGCCTCACCCTCTCCCCGACCACCGAGGTGCTCCTGGAGGAGTCCATCCTCGGCTGGAAGGAGTACGAGCTGGAGCTGATGCGGGACCGCAACGACAACGTCGTGGTCGTCTGCTCCATCGAGAACTTCGACCCGATGGGCGTCCACACCGGCGACTCGATCACCGTCGCCCCCGCGATGACGCTCACCGACCGCGAGTACCAGCGGCTGCGCGACATCGGCATCGCGATCATCCGCGAGGTCGGCGTGGACACCGGCGGCTGCAACATCCAGTTCGCCATCGACCCCGCCGACGGCCGGGTCATCGTCATCGAGATGAACCCGCGCGTCTCCCGCTCCTCCGCGCTCGCCTCCAAGGCCACCGGCTTCCCGATCGCCAAGATCGCCGCCAAGCTGGCCGTGGGCTACACGCTGGACGAGATCCCCAACGACATCACCGAGAAGACCCCGGCCTCCTTCGAGCCGACCCTCGACTACGTCGTGGTCAAGGCCCCCCGCTTCGCCTTCGAGAAGTTCCCCTCCGCCGACTCCACCCTCACCACCACCATGAAGTCGGTGGGCGAGGCCATGGCGATCGGCCGCAACTTCACCGAGGCGCTCCAGAAGGCCCTGCGCTCCCTGGAGAAGAAGGGTTCGCAGTTCGCCTTCACCGGCGAGCCGGGCGACAAGGACGCCCTGCTCGCCGAGGCGGTCCGGCCCACCGACGGCCGCATCAACACCGTCATGCGGGCGATCCGGGCCGGGGCCACCCAGGAGGAGGTCTTCGACGCCACCCGGATCGACCCCTGGTTCGTCGACCAGCTCTTCCTGATCAAGGAGATCGCCGACGGGCTGGCCTCCGCCGAGCGCCTGGACGCCGACCTGATCGCCGAGGCCAAGCGGCACGGCTTCTCCGACGCCCAGATCGGCGAGATCCGCGGGCTGCGCGAGGACGTCGTCCGCGAGGTCCGCCACGCGCTGGGCGTCCGCCCGGTCTACAAGACGGTCGACACCTGCGCCGCCGAGTTCGCCGCGAAGACGCCGTACTTCTACTCCTCCTACGACGAGGAGAGCGAGGTCGCGCCCCGCGAGAAGCCCGCCGTGATCATCCTCGGCTCCGGCCCCAACCGCATCGGCCAGGGCATCGAGTTCGACTACTCCTGCGTGCACGCCTCCTTCGCGCTGAGCGACGCGGGCTACGAGACGGTCATGGTCAACTGCAACCCGGAGACCGTCTCCACCGACTACGACACCTCCGACCGGCTCTACTTCGAGCCGCTCACCCTGGAGGACGTCCTGGAGATCGTGCACGCCGAGACGCTGGCGGGCCCGGTCGCCGGCGTGATCGTGCAGCTCGGCGGCCAGACCCCGCTCGGCCTCTCCCAGGCGCTCAAGGACAACGGCGTGCCCGTCGTCGGCACCTCCCCGGAGGCGATCCACGCCGCCGAGGACCGCGGCGCCTTCGGCCGGGTCCTCGCCGAGGCCGGACTGCCCGCGCCGAAGCACGGCACCGCCACCACCTTCGCCGGGGCCAAGGCCATCGCGGACGAGATCGGCTACCCCGTCCTCGTCCGCCCCTCCTACGTGCTCGGCGGGCGCGGCATGGAGATCGTCTACGACGAGACGCGCCTGGCCTCCTACATCGCCGAGTCCACCGAGATCAGCCCCACCCGGCCGGTCCTGGTCGACCGCTTCCTCGACGACGCCATCGAGATCGACGTGGACGCCCTCTACGACGGCTCCGAGCTGTACCTCGGCGGCGTCATGGAGCACATCGAGGAGGCCGGCATCCACTCCGGCGACTCGGCCTGCGCGCTGCCCCCGATCACGCTCGGCGGCTTCGACATCAAGCGGCTGCGCGCCTCCACCGAGTCCATCGCCAAGGGCGTCGGCGTCCGCGGCCTGATCAACATCCAGTTCGCGCTCTCCGGCGACATCCTCTACGTCCTGGAGGCCAACCCGCGCGCCTCCCGCACGGTCCCCTTCACCTCGAAGGCGACCGCGGTGCCGCTCGCCAAGGCCGCCGCCCGCATCTCGCTGGGCGCGACCATCGCCGAGCTGCGCGAGGAGGGCCTGCTGCCGCGGACCGGCGACGGCGGCACCCTGCCGCTGGACGCGCCGATCTCCGTCAAGGAGGCCGTGCTGCCGTGGTCGCGCTTCCGCGACATCCACGGCCGGGGCGTCGACACGGTCCTCGGCCCGGAGATGCGCTCCACCGGCGAGGTCATGGGCATCGACTCGGTCTTCGGCACGGCGTACGCCAAGTCGCAGGCCGGGGCCTACGGGCCGCTGCCCACCAAGGGCCGCGCGTTCATCTCGGTCGCCAACCGGGACAAGCGCTCCATGATCTTCCCGGCCCGCGAGCTGGTCGCCCACGGCTTCGAGCTGTTGGCCACCTCCGGCACCGCCGAGGTCCTCAAGCGCAACGGCATCAACGCCACCGTCGTGCGCAAGCAGTCCGAGGGCGCCGGCCCCGGCGGCGAGAAGACGATCGTCCAGCTCATCCACGACGGCGAGGTCGACCTCATCGTCAACACGCCGTACGGCACCGGCGGCCGGCTGGACGGCTACGAGATCCGCACGGCGGCCGTCGCCCGCTCCGTGCCCTGCCTGACCACGGTCCAGGCGCTCGCCGCGGCCGTCCAGGGCATCGACGCCCTCAACCACGGCGACGTCGGCGTCCGCTCCCTCCAGGAGCACGCCGAACGCCTGACCGCGGCCCGCGACTAGCACGCCCGAAGGGGGACACCGGAAACGGTGTCCCCCTCTCCGTGAGGACAACTCCCCATGTACACGTTCTTCTTCCGGCTGGTCTTCTCGCGGATGGACCCCGAGCGCGCCCACCACGCCGCCTTCCGCTGGATCCGCCTGGCCGCCCGCGTCCCCGTCCTGCGCACCTTCCTCGCAGCCGCCCTCGCCCCCCGCCACAAGGAGCTGCGCACCGAGGCCCTGGGCCTGCGGATGCACGGCCCGTTCGGGCTCGCCGCCGGCTTCGACAAGAACGCGGTGGCGATCGACGGCATGGCGATGCTCGGCTTCGACCACGTCGAGATCGGCACCGTCACCGGCGAACCGCAGCCCGGCAACCCCAGAAAGCGCCTCTTCCGCCTCGTCGCGGACCGCGCCCTGATCAACCGCATGGGCTTCAACAACGACGGCTCCGCCGCCGTCGCCGCCCGCCTCGCCGCCCGCAACCCCGTCTTCCGCACCACGGTCGGCGTCAACATCGGCAAGACCAAGACGGTGCCGGAGGCCGAGGCCGCCGCCGACTACGTGAAGTCCACCGAGGCGCTCGCCGCCCACGCCGACTACCTCGTCGTCAACGTCTCCTCGCCCAACACTCCGGGGCTGCGCAACCTCCAGGCCACCGCGTCGCTGCGCCCGCTGCTCACCGCCGTCCGCGAGGCCGCCGACCGCACGGTGACCGACCGGCGGGTCCCGCTGCTCGTCAAGATCGCCCCGGACCTCGCGGACGAGGACGTCGACGCCGTCGCCGACCTCGCGCTCGAACTGGGCCTGGACGGCATCATCGCCACCAACACCACCATCGCCCGCGACGGCCTCGGGCTGAGGTCCGCCCCGGAGCTGACGGCGGAGGCCGGCGGCCTCTCCGGCGCACCGCTCAAGGAGCGCTCGCTCCAGGTCCTGTCCCGTCTCTACGCCCGCGTGGGCGACCGGATCACCCTGGTGGGCGTCGGCGGGATCGAGACCGCCGAGGACGCCTGGCAGCGCATCCTCGCCGGAGCCACCCTGGTCCAGGGCTACAGCGCCTTCGTCTACGAGGGCCCCTGCTACGCCCGGCGCGTCCACCGCGGCCTCGCCGCCCTGCTGGCCGCGTCCCCGTACGCCACCCTCGCCGAGGCCGTCGGCGCCGAGACCCGGAAGCAGGCCGCCCTGTGACCCCCGCCCCCTTCGGCGCCCGGCTGCGCCGCGCCATGGACACCCGCGGGCCGCTCTGCGTCGGCATCGACCCGCACGCCTCCCTGCTCACCTCCTGGGGGCTGAACGACGACGTCGCGGGACTGGAGCGATTCACCCGCACCACCGTCGAGGCGCTGGCCGACCGGGTCGCCGTCCTCAAGCCGCAGTCCGCCTTCTTCGAGCGCTTCGGCTCGCGCGGCATCGCCGTGCTGGAGAAGGCCGTCGCCGAGGCCCGCGCGGCGGGGGCCCTCGTCCTGATGGACGCCAAGCGCGGCGACATCGGCTCCACGATGGGCGCCTACGCGGCGGCCTACCTCGACCGGGGCTCGCCGCTGTTCTCCGACGCCGTCACCCTCTCGCCGTACCTCGGCTTCGGCTCGCTGCGCCCGGCGCTCGACGCCGCCGCGGCCTCCGGCTCCGGCGTCTTCGTCCTCGCGCTCACCTCCAACCCGGAGGGCGCCGAGGTCCAGCGGGCCACGGCCGCCGACGGCCGCTCGCTCGCCCAGGTGATGCTCGACCACATGGCCGCCGAGAACGCGGGGGCCGACCCGCTCGGCTCGGTCGGCGCGGTGGTCGGCGCCACGCTCGGCGACACGGGGGCGGATCTGGCGATCAACGGACCGCTCCTCGCGCCCGGCATCGGCGCCCAGGGGGCGACCCCCGCCGATCTGCCGGCGGTCTTCGGCGGCGCGGTGGGCAACGTGGTCCCGAGCGTGAGCCGGGGCGTGCTGCGCCACGGCCCCGACGCGGCGGGGCTGCGCGAAGCGGCCGAGCGGCTCGCGGACGAGGTCCGCGGCGCCGTGTCCGGCGCCTGACTCTGACACGGCGACAGCGAGTTGACGAGTTACTGACCGGAAACCAGGGTGTTATGTCGCAAAAGTCCTGGTCAGCCAGAGCTGACCAGGACTTTTGGTCCGTTCTCGCTGACTACGGCGGCCCAGGCCGCTAGTCTCCGACGAGAGCAGCCGAACACAGCGTGTTCGTCGCTCACCTGGTGGGTGGCGTCCAGCTTCCCCGCCGGTCCGTATCCGACAGATCGACATCCGAGGTGACGTAGGCGTGGCTCTTCCGCCCCTTACCCCTGAACAGCGCGCAGCCGCGCTCGAAAAGGCCGCCGCGGCTCGCCGGGAGCGGGCCGAGGTCAAGAATCGACTCAAGCACTCCGGCGCCTCCCTCCACGAGGTCATCAAGCAGGGCCAGGAGAACGACGTCATCGGCAAGATGAAGGTCTCCGCCCTCCTGGAGTCCCTGCCGGGCGTCGGCAAGGTCCGCGCCAAGCAGATCATGGAGCGTCTCGGCATCTCCGAGAGCCGCCGGGTCAGAGGGCTCGGCTCCAACCAGATCGCATCCCTGGAGCGCGAGTTCGGCGGCAGCGCCGCCTGACGTTCTCAGGCACCTCTGAGAACCTGGATAATCGCCCCATGGCTGCAACATCCCGGGGGACGTCCCCCGCACCCCCGGACGTACGTCCGCGGCTGACCGTGCTCTCCGGCCCCTCCGGGGTCGGCAAGAGCACGGTCGTCGCCCATATGCGCACCGTGCACCCCGAGGTCTGGCTCTCCGTGTCGGCGACGACGCGCAGGCCCCGCCCCGGAGAGCGCGACGGCGTGCACTACTTCTTCGTGGACGACGAGGAGTTCGACAAGCTCGTCGCCAACGGCGAGCTGCTGGAGTGGGCCGAGTTCGCGGGCAACCGCTACGGCACGCCGCGCCGCGCCGTGCTGGACCGCCTGGAGGCCGGCGAGCCGGTCCTGCTGGAGATCGACCTCCAAGGCGCCCGGCTGGTCCGCCAGTCGATGCCCGAGGCGCGCCTGGTCTTCCTCGCCCCGCCGAGCTGGGAGGAGCTGGTGCGCCGGCTCACCGGCCGGGGCACCGAGGCGCCCGAGGTCATCGAGCGCCGCCTCGCCGCCGCCAAGGTCGAGCTGGCCGCGGAGGCGGAGTTCGACACCACGCTCGTCAACACCTCGGTCGAGGACGTGGCCCGCGAGCTGCTAACGTTGATGCTGCAGGCTTCCGACCACCCTGACAGCGGCGACTGAACCGTCCGCCGCCGCCGTCCGCGGGTCCGACCAGGCGTCCGACCCGCCGGAATCCGCACGATCAAAGGTTTCTTTGGTCTTTACCCCCTTCGGAAGGCAGAGAGTGTCCTCTTCCATCACCACGCCCGAGGGCATCATCAACCCGCCGATTGATGAGCTCCTCGAGGCCACCGACTCGAAGTACAGCCTGGTGATCTACGCGGCCAAGCGCGCCCGCCAGATCAACGCGTACTACTCGCAGCTCGGCGAAGGCCTCCTCGAGTACGTCGGTCCGCTCGTCGACACCCACGTGCACGAGAAGCCGCTGTCGATCGCGCTCCGCGAGATCAACGCGGGCCTGCTCACCTCCGAGGCCATCGACGGCCCCGCGCAGTAACGGCAGGACAGCGCCTTCGTCCTCAGGCCCGGCGGCCCGCCCGCCGGGCCTGAGGCGTGTCCGGGGCCGGGTGAACGCGCCCGGCGCGGTGAGGCAGCATGGGACGGACACGTTGCCGAGTGCGGGGAGACGCAGTGGACAAGCCGAAGGTGGTCCTGGGGGTCAGCGGGGGCATCGCCGCCTACAAGGCGTGCGAGCTGCTGCGCCGGCTGACCGAGTCCGGCCATGACGTCCGGGTCGTCCCGACCGCCGCGTCGCTGCACTTCGTCGGGGCCGCCACCTGGGCGGCGCTCTCCGGCCACCCCGTCTCCGAGGAGGTCTGGGAGGACGTCCACGAGGTCCCGCACGTACGGATCGGCCAGGGCGCCGAGCTGGTGGTGGTCGCCCCGGCCACGGCGGACCTGCTCGCCAAGGCCGCCCACGGGCTCGCCGACGACCTGCTCACCAACACCCTCCTCACCGCCCGCTGCCCGGTGGTCTTCGCCCCCGCGATGCACACCGAGATGTGGGAGCACCCGGCCACGCGGGAGAACGTCGCCACCCTGCGCCGCCGGGGCGCGGTCGTCGTCGAGCCCGCGGTCGGCCGGCTCACCGGCGCGGACACCGGCAAGGGCCGGCTGCCCGACCCGGACGAGATCTTCCAGGTCTGCCGCCGGGTGCTGGCGCGCGGGGCCGCCGCGCCCGACCTCGCGGGCCGCCATGTGGTGGTCAGCGCGGGCGGCACCCGCGAACCCCTCGACCCCGTGCGCTTCCTGGGCAACCGCTCCTCCGGGAAGCAGGGGTACGCGCTGGCGCGCACCGCGGTGGCCCGCGGCGCGCGGGTCACCCTGATCGAGGCCAACACCGGGCTGCCCGACCCGGCCGGCGCCGACGTCGTCCGGGTCGGCACCGCCGTACAGCTCCGGGAGGCGGTGCTGAGGGCCGCCGCCGACGCCGACGCCGTGGTGATGGCCGCCGCGGTGGCCGACTTCCGCCCCGCCGACTACGCCCCCGGCAAGATCAAGAAGAAGGACGGCCAGGAGGCGCCCGTCGTCACCCTGGTCCGCAACCCCGACGTCCTCGCCGAGCTCTCCGCCGACCGGCCCCGGCCCGGCCAGGTCGTGGTGGGCTTCGCCGCCGAGACCGACGACGTGCTGGCCAACGGCCGCGAGAAGCTCCGCCGCAAGGGCTGCGACCTGCTCGTGGTCAACGAGGTGGGGGAGCGCCGGACCTTCGGCTCCGAGGAGAACGAGGCGGTCGTCCTGGCCGCCGGCGGCCAGGAGACGCCGGTGCCCCACGGCCCCAAGGAGGCGCTGGCCGACACCGTCTGGGACCTGGTGTCGGCGAAGTTCCAGCCGATTGTTCCATCAGCCGCCCGGCCCAGCGAAAACGCCTCATAACGCCCAAAAACTCGGCCGGAAAAGGTGGATTGTCCGACTGGTTCCGCCCGTGACGCAGGTCACGGACCACCCGAAGGGCGAGACACCTGCCCCGGTCGCCGGGCGCGACCGATAAACTGGCCGACGGCACGCGCCGAGCGCAGCTCTCGGACGTGCCAACCATGATCAGCCAGCAGCCGCTGCAACCCCAGGGAGCGATGTGTCCCGCCGTCTCTTCACCTCGGAATCCGTAACCGAGGGTCACCCCGACAAGATCGCTGACCAGATCAGCGACACGATTCTCGACGCGCTCCTGCGCGAGGACCCCGCCTCGCGCGTCGCCGTCGAGACCTTGATCACCACCGGTCTGGTGCATGTCGCGGGCGAGGTCACCACCAAGGCCTACGCCGACATCCCCAACCTCGTGCGCAACAAGGTTCTGGAGATCGGCTACGACTCCTCCAAGAAGGGCTTCGACGGTGCTTCCTGCGGAGTCTCGGTGTCCATCGGCGCCCAGTCGCCGGACATCGCGCAGGGCGTCGACACCGCGTACGAGCAGCGGGTGGAGGGCGACGAGGACGAGCTGGACAAGCAGGGCGCGGGCGACCAGGGCCTGATGTTCGGCTACGCCTGCGACGAGACCCCCGAGCTGATGCCGCTCCCGATCCACCTCGCCCACCGCCTCTCCCGGCGGCTGTCCGAGGTCCGCAAGAACGGGACCATCCCCTACCTCCGCCCCGACGGCAAGACCCAGGTCACCATCGAGTACGACGGTGACAAGGCGGTCCGGCTGGACACCGTCGTCGTCTCCTCGCAGCACGCGAGCGACATCGACCTCGACTCGCTGCTCGCCCCCGACATCCGCGAGTTCGTCGTCGAGCACGTGCTGGCGCAGCTCGTCGAGGACGGCATCAAGCTGGACACCGAGGGCTACCGCCTGCTGGTGAACCCCACCGGCCGCTTCGAGATCGGCGGGCCGATGGGCGACGCCGGACTGACCGGCCGCAAGATCATCATCGACACCTACGGCGGCATGGCCCGCCACGGCGGCGGCGCCTTCTCGGGCAAGGACCCGTCCAAGGTGGACCGCTCCGCCGCGTACGCGATGCGCTGGGTCGCCAAGAACGTCGTCGCGGCCGGCCTCGCGGCGCGCTGCGAGGTCCAGGTCGCGTACGCGATCGGCAAGGCCGAGCCGGTCGGCCTCTTCGTCGAGACCTTCGGCACCGCGGCCGTCGACACCGAGAAGATCGAGCACGCCATCGGCGAGGTCTTCGACCTCCGCCCGGCCGCGATCATCCGGGACCTCGACCTGCTCCGCCCGATCTACGCCCAGACCGCCGCCTACGGCCACTTCGGCCGCGAGCTGCCGGACTTCACCTGGGAGCGCACCGACCGCGTGGACGCGCTGCGCGCGGCCGCCGGCCTGTAGACCGTTCCGTACACGCACGGCAGCGGGGGGGGGGGGGGGAGGGAGGGGGGGGGGAGGGGATGCCGTCCCCCCCCCCCCCGCCGCTGCCCCCCACGCGCACCCTGACGTCGGCAGCAACCTCTAAAAACCCACCCACGCAC
>NZ_JBVJCD010000045.1:0-46996 GCF_055588985.1 Streptomyces sp. NPDC041970 | reverse complement strand
CCCCCCCCCCCCCCCCCCCCCCCCCCCCCCCCCCCCCCCCCCCCCCCCCCCCCCCCCCCCCCCCCCCCCCCCCCCCCCCCCCCCCCCCCCGGCCCTGCGGGTCACTTCCCCAGGAAGGCGAGCAGCGCCGTGTTGACCTCCTCCGCGTGCGTCCACAGCAGGCCGTGCGGAGCGCCCTCGATCTCCACGTAGTCGGCGGACGGGAGGGCCCGGTGGAACGGGCGCGCGGTCCCCTCGACGGGCAGGATCCGGTCGCCCGTGCCGTGCAGGATCAGCGCCGGCACGTCGATGGCGGGGAGGTCGGCCCGGAAGTCGGTGTACCAGGTCGAGGGCGCGGCCGAGGCCGCGAAGAAGCCGCCGCCGGCGGCGACGTTCCAGCTCGCGCGGACGGCCTCCGCGCTGATCCGCGTGCCGAGGTTCTCGTCGAGGTTGTAGAAGTCCTCGAAGAAGGCCGTGTAGTACGCGTAGCGGTCCGCCTTCACGGCCGCCACGACCCCGTCGAAGAACTCCTTCGGGGCGACCCCGTCCGGGTTGTCGTCGCTCTTGAGCAGGCAGGGCTCCAGCGAGGCCAGGAAGGCGACCTTGGCGACCCGGCCGGAGCCGTGGGCGGAGACGTACCGGGCGACCTCCCCGGTGCCCATCGAGAACCCGACCAGGACGGCGTCCTTCAGGTCGAGGGTCTCCATCACGGTGTCCAGGTCGGCCGCGAAGGTGTCGTAGTCGTAGCCCGTCACCGGTCGGCTCGACCGTCCGAAACCGCGGCGGTCGTAGGTGATCACGCGGTGGCCGGCGTCGAGCAGCGCCGCCGTCTGCCGCTCCCAGGACTGGCCGTCGAGCGGGAAGCCGTGGATGAGGACGACGGGCTGGCCGGACCCGTGGTCCTCGTAGTAGAGGTCGATGTCGGCGGAGTTCTCCTGGCCCACGGTGATGTACGGCATGGCTGGCTTCCTCTTTCCGGGTGGAAGGCGTGTGGAGGGGGACCCGGTCACGCTAGGGCGGAGGCGGCGCCGCCGGTTGCCGCGCAGCGCACCGCCTCTTGCCCGCGGGCGCAGCGATCGCGGCCCCGCGTGCCCCGCCGCCCGCGCCTGCGCTCGCCCGCCCCGCCGCGCTCGCCCGCCTGCCCCGCAGCCCGTGCCTGCGGCCTCCCGCCGTTCAGGCCCGCGCTCGCCCGCCTGCCCCGCCGCCCGTGCCTGCGGCCTCCCGCCGTTCAGGCCCGCGCTCGCCCGCCTGCCCCGCCGCCCGTGCCTGCGGCCTCCCGCCGCGCTCGCCCGAACCCCCGCCCCGCACCGGGGCCTTGGCGCTCGCGCCCCGGCCGCATAGCGTCTCGCGTACCCGTCAGCGCGAGAAAGGCCGACCGTGCCGCACACCCGCCCGTCTCCGGGCCCCGACGACCCCCGTGCCGGCCGCGACGACCGGGCGCCGGGCGGCGCACGCGTGCACGCCGCCCTCACCCGCCCCGGCGCGCCCTTCGCCGTGGTGCGGGGGGAGGGCGGGGGGTTGGAGTACGCCGACGGGCCGCGCACGCTGCGGGAGTTCGTGGAGGCCACCTGGGCCTACGGCGACACGCCGTTCCTGGTCGCCGGGGAACGCCGGTACGCGTACGCCGAGTTCTTCGCCGCCGCCTCCGCCCTGGCGATCCGGCTCCGCGAGGGGTACGGGCTGCGCGCGGGCGACCGGGCCGTCATCGCGATGGGGGACCACCCGGAGTGGCAGACCGCCTTCTGGGCCGTCCAGTTGGCGGGCGCCGTCGCCGTGCCGCTGGACGCCGGCTGGACGGCGGAGGCGTACGCGCGAGTCCTCGACGACTGCGGGCCGGGGGTGCTCCTGGTGGACGGGGAGCGGCTGGGGCGGGTCGCCGGGTGGGCGCGGGCGACCGGGACGCGGGTGGTCCTCTTCCACGGCGAGGGGGCGGCGGACCACGGGGTGCGCGTCGAGCGGTACGAGGACTTCCCCGCGCCCGATCCGCTGGCCGCGCCGCCCGACGTGGAGCCCCGGCCCGAGGACGACGCCACGATCCTGTACGCCTCCGGGGCCTCCGGCCGCCCCAGGGGCGCGGTGGCCACCCACCTCGCCCAGGCCGGGGCCGCGCTCAACGCCCGGTACGCGGCGGCGGCCTCGGCGCTGGCGCGCGGGTCCCTGCCGGGGCAGGGGCCGGCCCCGGTCCTGCCGCTGACGTCCCCCTTCTCCGACGCGGCCGCGTTCACCGCCGTCTACGGGGCGATGGCCGCGGGCGGCACGCTCGTCCTGGACGGCCCGGACCGGTGCGGCGGGCGCGCCGGGCCCCCTGGCGGCTACGGCCTCGCCGAGACCGGCGGCGAGGTCCTGCACGCGTCGGAGCCCGGTGGCGCGTACCGCCCCACCCCGGTCACCGAGGCGCGGATCACCGGCCCGTCGGGCGAGGAGCCGGCCGACGGGGAGCCGGGGGAGCTGTGGCTGCGCGGCCAGTCGCTCTGCCGGGGCTACTGGCGGGACCCGGCCGCGACCGGGGAGGCGTTCGCGGGCGGCTGGTTCCGCACGGGGGATCTCGCCGTCCGCCGCGAGGGGCTGGTCGGCGTCGTCGGCCGGGCCGCAGACGCGGTGGTCCGGGGCGGCGCGCACGACCCGGCGCCGCGCGGCCGGACACCGCGGAACCAGGAGGTCAGGGGCGGGTGACCCGCACCCGGTAGTTGCCGTCGTCGTCCTCGTCGAGCACGGATATGCGTATGCCGTTGGCCCGGTCGGTGAACGTCTGGCCGGGCCGGAACGGCGCGTCCGACAGCTCGGCGTGCACGTTGGGCCGCCGGGTGCAGCCCCCGCTGTCCTCGGTGGCGTCGGCGACGGAGACCGGGCCCTGGCCGGTGTCCACGTCGGAGCTGACCTTGTAGATCAGCACGCCGGGCCGGCAGACCGCCTCGTCGTTGCCGGCCGCCGTGCGGACCTCCACGGCGTACCCGGACCGGGCGCTCAGCGGGACGAAGGCCAGTTTGGCGCCGCCCTCGACGGCGAGCGGGCCGAGCGTGTGCTCGCTGACGCCGGGCCGGGAGGCGCAGGCGACCTGGTCGTCGTCGAGCCAGCCGAGCTTCCACTTGTGCCAGGACAGGAAGTCGTTGTTGGCGCCCCAGTCCTCGGACATGATGTCCCAGTGCCCCACCGAGCCGCCGCCCTCCATGGTGTAGAGGTCGGGCAGCCCGAAGACGTGGCCGTTCTCGTGCGGCAGGACGCGGTAGCCGGTTTCCGGGTACGACCCCGACCCGTCGTCCTGGCGGCTGTAGACGAACGAGGTGTTGGAGAGCGGCACCCCGTCGGCGGAGGGGGCCTCGTCGTTGCCGGAGAACGTCACCGAGAGCACGGTGTCCAGCGCGGACGGCCCGGCGTTCGGGGTGACCAGGATGTTGACCAGGTCGTACGCGGAGAAGTCCACCTTCGGGTCGGCGGCCGCCACGATGTCCCCGACGAGCTGCCGGTAGCCCGGTTCGAACGGTGAGCCGCGCTCTATCCCGTACTCCGAGAACGGCAGCGGCATCCGCAGCCAGTCCTTGACGGGGGCCTCGGGCCGGTAGTCGAGCCGCCCGTAGGAGCTGGTGCGGAACCACGCGGAGGTCTGCGGGAAGAACTCCGCGAACCGGTCGGCCGCCGGCCCGGAGCCCTCCGCGTCCGGGAAGTCGATCATCAGGTTGAGCGCCTTGACCCGCCCGGTCGACCGGGCGTAGCCGGACGGGGTGGGCACGCCCTCGGACATCTGGACGCCCATGGTCGAGGAGATCCGGCACGGGGCGAGCGCGGAGCCGAGGGCGGTGGCGGCGGGGCCGGCCGAGGCGTGGCCGGTGGTCGGGAGGGTGGTGCTCGCGGAGGCGACGGCCGCCACGACGAGGGCGGTCGCGCCGACCAGGGCGACCGGGCGGCGGTGTCTGCGTATCCGGGGGCGGGGCTGCTGCATAGAGGCGCCTTCGGGTCCGCGGCAACCGGCCGACCCCGGCTGCGCTCTGGCGATCAGCCTGTGCCGGGTGGTCGCGGGCCGCTCGCTGGGTGCGCCGATCGGAGGATTCCCCGCGCCGGCGCGTGTGACGCACGGCACATGCACGGGAGGAAATAACCGGGGACCCTTTCCCCGTTTGGCTGGATGCCCCGGTGAAACGGGGAAGTGCTCCCCGGTTCCGTTCGGGGGGCCGGCCGGCCGCTCGGAAGCGGCCGGTCGCACCGGTGCGCACACCGCACCGCGACACCGACCGCACAGGACCAGGGGAAGGGCCGACACCGTGGAGCGCACCGCCGAGAACGCCGCACCGGCAGAGCGGTGCCGTACGTCCCGTCCGCGGGCCGACGCACTGCGCAACCGCGAGCGGATCGTGACCGCCGCCCGCGAGCTGTTCGTCGAGTTCGGCCCCGACGTGCCGCTGGACGACGTCGCGCGCCGGGCGGGCGTCGGCAACGCCACGCTCTACCGGAACTTCCCCGACCGCTCCGCCCTGATCCACGAGGTCGTCCTCGCGGTCACCTCACGCACCACCCGCTGCGCCGAAGAAGCCGCCGCCGCGGAGTCCGACCCGTTCGCCGCCCTGAGCCGCTTCGTGCACGCGGCCGCCGACGAGCGGATCGGCGCCCTGTGCCCGATGCTCTCCGGCGTGTTCGACCGGGACCACCCCGAACTGCTCGCCGAGCGCCGGCGCCTCGAAGAGGCCGTCGAAAGCCTCGTGGCGCGCGCCATGTCCGCGGGGCGGCTGCGCACCGACATCGCCGTCGGTGACGTGCTCGTCGCCCTCTCCCAGCTCACCCGGCCGCTCCCCGGCATCGCCTGCCAGGGCATCGACCGGTTCACCCACCGCCATCTGCAGGTGTTCCTGGACGGGCTGGAAGCGCCCGCCCGCTCCACGCTGCCCGGATCGGCGGCGACCTTGGAGGACCTGCGGCGCCCCTGACGGCGCGCCGCCCGACCCCGACCCGCCGTACGCACGCAACCGTCCACCCGCATGATGTGCGACCCATCGCACGCGCTCACCCGTACGACGTATCCGTACGCGCTCATCCGTATGACGTATCCGCACGCCCGCACCGGCGGCGCGCTCATCCCGCGACGCCTCCTCCTGTTCTTAGGTGGCCCCACCCATGTCCACAACGGCCGACACCACCCTTCCCGACCCCAGTCGCTGGAAAGCCCTGGCCTTCATCGCCCTCGCCCAACTGATGGTCGTCCTGGACGCGACCATCGTGAACATCGCCCTCCCGTCGGCCCAGACGGACCTCGACATCTCCGACGGCAACAAGCAGTGGGTCATCACCGCCTACGCCCTCGCCTTCGGCGGCCTCCTCCTCTTCGGCGGCCGGATAGCCGACCTCTGGGGCCGCAAGCGGGCCTTCGTCGTCGGCCTCGTCGGCTTCGCGCTGGCCTCCGCGCTGGGCGGCGCCGCCCAGAACGAGGCGATGATGTACGGCTCCCGCGCCCTCCAGGGCGTCTTCGGCGCACTGCTCGCCCCGGCCGCCCTCTCCCTGCTCGCCGTGATGTTCACCGACGCCAAGGAGCGCGCCAAGGCCTTCGGCATCTACGGGGCCATCGCGGGCGGCGGCGGCGCGGTCGGTCTGATCCTCGGCGGCTTCCTCACCGAGTACCTGAACTGGCGCTGGACCTTCTTCGTCAACATCCCGTTCGCGGTCGTCGCCGCCGCGGGCGCGTACCTCGTCATCCGCGAGCCGTCCGGCACCCGCAACCGCGCGCCGCTGGACATCCCCGGCGTCGCGCTCTCCACGCTCGGCCTGGTCGCCCTGGTGTACGGCTTCACCCGCGCCGAGTCGGCCGGCTGGTCCGACGGGCTGACCATCGCCATGTTCATCGCCGCCGCCGTGCTGCTGCTGTCCTTCGTGGCGGTCGAGGCGCGGGTGGCGTCCCCGCTGCTGCCGCTGCGCGTGCTGATGGAGCGCAACCGGGGCGGGGTCTACCTCTCGCTGGGGCTCGCGGTCATCGGGATGTTCGGGCTCTTCCTCTTCCTGACCTACTACCTCCAGGTCGTGAAGGGCTACTCCCCGGTCAAGACCGGCTTCGCGTTCCTCCCGATGATCGCGGGCATGATCACCGGCTCCACCCAGATCGGCACCCGGCTGATGACGCGGGTCCCGCCGCGCCTGCTGATGGGCCCCGGCTTCCTGGTCGCGGCGCTCGGCATGTCGCTGCTGACCCAGTTGGACCTGGACACCAGCTACGCGTGGGTCATCCTGCCCGGCCAGTTGCTGCTCGGCCTCGGCATGGGCACGGCGTTCATGCCGGCGATGTCCCTGGCCACGCACGGCATCGAGCCGCGTGACGCCGGGGTGGCCTCCGCGATGGTCAACACCTCGCAGCAGGTCGGCGGCGCCATCGGCACCGCGCTGCTGAACACCATCGCCGCCGGCGCCGCCACCGCCTACGTCACCGAGCACGCGGCCCGCGCTGCCGACCCGAGGCTCCTGGAGCTCCAGGCCATGGTCACCGGGTTCTCCAGCGCGATCTGGTGGGCGGTCGGCATCCTCGTGGCGGCCTCCGCCATCGCGTTCGTCCTGATCAACACCGGCCGCCCCGGAACGGGCGCGGCGGGTGCGGCGGGCGCGGACGCCGAGGAGGAGTTCCGCATCCCGGTCGTCGCGCACTGACGCGGCGTCCCCGCCCGACCTGCCCTGGCTCCGCTCAGCGGAGCCAGGGCAGGTCCGCGTCCGCGCCCTCCGGCTCCAGCCCGGTGGCGAGCACCCGCATGATCTCCCCGAGGCTGCTCACCTGCTCGGGGGTGAGCCGGTCGAACATCGCCTGCCGCACGGCGTCGACGTGCCCCGGAGCCGAACGCCGCAGCATCGCGTAGCCGTCCTCCGTGAGCACCGCGTTCTGGCCGCGCCGGTCGGAGGGGCAGTCCTCGCGCCGGACCCAGCCGTTCCTCTCCAGCCGGGCGACGGCGTGCGAGAGCCGGGAGCGGGTGATCTTCGCGTTCCGGGCCAGCTCCGTCATCCGCATTTGGCGCCGAGGCGCCTGCGAGAGCTGGACGAGCAGCCCGTAGTAGATGTGCGGCATACCGGCATCGCGCTGCAGTTGGCGATCGAGGTGGTCCTCCATCAGCGTGGTGGCGTGCAGATAGGCGCGCCAGACGCTCTGCTCCTCGTCGGTGAGCCAGCGCGGGGCGCTGGTGGATGCCGTGGTCATGGACTCCACTGTACGACCTTTTCTTGAAAGTTTAACTAGATGGAATCGGGGGCTCCGGGCGCGGGGACAGGGTGAGGCGAACGGTCCGCTCCGGACGATTCTCGCGGAGTCCCGCAGGGGTTCCGCAAGGCTCCTGAACAACGGACCCCCGGATGACCTCGGCACTTCCCGTGCGGACGCGCGCGTGCCGGGGCCGCCGCGCACCGGGCCCCGCCGTGCCGCGGCCCCCTGTCCGGGCAACCCGCACGGGGTCCGCGCCGTCTTCCGGGGCGAGCGGCGCCGCCCCGGAGGACGGCGGTCGGAGGAGAGGAGGTGCGTACGGCAGGAGTGTGAGCGCGGTCTCACCGGCGGAGGGATGGCGGGCCGCGACGCGGGTACCCGTTCTGCCTCGGTACCGGCCCTGACCTGCGCGTCCACGGGCGCCACCGGTCTACGGTCCGCCGCCGGGGCCGGACAGGGTACTGCATGACCGCGAAAGTGAATGGGTGGCTTGGGAATTCTGTCCGGATTCCAGTCGTTGTTTCCATCGGATGCAGGGCACCCGGAAGGGTGTCGCGACCTACTCAGCAAGGGAGCACGCATGGCAACCCGTGCCGTCGCCCGTCGTTCGTCCACCTCTTCCGGTGAGACCGACCGGGCACGCAGTGTTCGCGCCGTGGGCGGGGAGATCGCCGATCGCGACCTGGTCGGCATGTACCTGGACGAGATCGCCCGTACACCGCTGCTCGACGCCGCCAAGGAGGTCGACCTCTCCCAGACCATCGAGGCGGGCGTCTACGCCCAGCAGATCCTCGACGGCGAGGTGGAGAGCGACGCCGGCGGGGCCCGCCGCGAGGAGCTGGAAGCGCTGGTCGCGGAGGGCGAGCGCGCCAAGGACGTGTTCATCCGCTCCAACCTCCGTCTCGTCGTCGCCGTGGCCCGCCGCTACCCGCGTGCGGGGCTCCCTCTGCTCGACCTGATCCAGGAGGGCAACGCGGGCCTGGTGCGCGCGGTGGAGAAGTTCGACTACGCCAAGGGCTTCAAGTTCTCCACGTACGCCACCTGGTGGATCCGCCAGGCCATCACCCGGTCCATAGCGGACCAGTCCCGCACGATCCGGCTCCCCGTCCACCTGGTGGAGGAGCTGGGGCGTATCCGCCGGGTCCAGCGCGAGTTCAACCGCGAGCACGGGCGCGACCCGGAGCACGCGGAGATCGCCTCCGAGCTGGACTCCAACGCCGAGCGCGTCGGCAACGTCCTGGACTGGGCCCGCGACCCGGTCAGCCTCAACATGCCGGTGGACGACGACGGGGACACCCAGTTCGGCGACCTGCTGGAGGACACCTCGGCCGTCTCGCCCGAGCAGTCGGTGATGACCCTGCTCCGCAGCGAGGAGCTGGAGGACCTGATCGGCAAGCTCGACAACAGGACGGCCTCGATCATCAAGATGCGGTACGGCATCGAGGACGGCCGCGAGCGGACCCTCACCGAAGTGGGCAAGCAGCACGGCCTCACCCGTGAGCGCATCCGCCAGATAGAGAAGCACGCACTGCTGGAATTGAAGCGAATGGCTCACGACACGGGCTTTGACGCTGCGGCGTGAGCGAATAACCCGTAATCTCCCCATCAAGCCGGTTCGCACCGGCCCGCCGACCGGGCTCTCCCGGTCACCCGACCGGTTTCCCCGGTCCCCGAGCTGAGCCCCGGCGCCCACCCCCCCCCGGCGCCGGGGCTCACCCCTGTCCGGGGCGGCTACGGCACGGACGGCGAGGCGGGGGACGGCGCCGGCGGGTCCGGGGGCGGTGACGCGTCCGACGGCGGAGGCGTGGCGGCGCGGGTGAGCCGAGCGCCCAGTTCCGCCAGGTGCGCCACGAGCTGCGGCGGACCCAGCACGGAGAAGGCGCAGTCCACCAGCGCCAGCCGCACCGCCACCCACTCCAACGAGTCCGTGCACGACGCCCGCAGCCGGCATCCGTCCGCCCCGTCCGGCTCCGGCGCGCCGAGCACGGTGGGCAGCCGCGCCGCCACGAACTCCGCCGGGGCCTCGAAGCGCACGTCCAACCGCAGCTCGGGCTGCGTCCGCCGGATCGACCGGGTCACGAACCGCACCGCGTCCCGCTCGCCGCCGCCGCTGCCCGCACCGTCGGCGACCGGCAGCGGGCGCGGGGCGAAGCGGGCGCCCGTGGCGAACGGCTCACCGACCCGGTCCACCCGGAACGTGCGCCAGTCCTCCCGGTCGAGGTCGTACGCCACCAGGTACCACCGCTGCCCGGTGCTCACCAGCCGGTACGGCTCGACCAGCCGCTTCGTCCGGGCGCCGTCCCCGCTGCGGTACGCGAACCTCACCCGCTCCTGCCCGGTGGCCGACGACGCCAGTGCCGTCAGGGTCCGCGGGTCGATGGTGGAACCGTCGCCCCGCGTGAGCGGCACGGTGGCGTTCTGGAGCGCGGAGACCCGGTGCCGCAGCCGCGCCGGCAGCACCTGCTCCAACTTCGCCAGCGCCCGTACGGAGGCCTCGTCGACGCCCTCGATCGCGTGTCCCGCCCCCGCCCGCAGCCCCACCGCGATGGCCACCGCCTCCTCGTCGTCCAGCACGAGGGGCGGCATCGCCGCCCCCGCGACCAGCCGGTATCCGCCGAACGAACCGCGCGAGGCCTCCACCGGATAGCCCAGGTCGCGCAGGCGGTCGACGTCGCGGCGGATCGTGCGCGGACTGACGTCGAGACGCGCGGCCAGCTCCCCGCCCGGCCACTCGCGGGGGGTCTGGAGGAGTGACAGCAGCTTGAGCAGGCGTACCGGGGTGTCGGTCATGGGGACCAGGATGCGGGACCAACAGGACACATTTTGACCTATTCGATGCTTACCTTCTCCTCATGCCTTCTTCCGCACCCCCGCCGTCCGCGGCGCAGCCACCCGCCTCACCGGCGCCTTCCGCTCCCCCCGTGTCCGGGCCGGCCCCGGCCGACCGGCGCCGCTGGTTCGCGCTCGCCATCGTGATGACCGCGGCCTTCATGGACCTGGTCGACGTCACGATCGTCAACATCGCGATCCCCAGCATCACCCGTGACATGGACGCCTCCGTCTCCGCGATCCAGTGGATCACCGCCGGGTACGCCCTGGCGTTCGCGGCCGGACTGATCACGGGCGGCCGGCTCGGGGACATCTACGGGCGGAAGCGGCTGTTCCTCATCGGCATCGGCGGCTTCACCGCGGCCTCGGCGCTGTGCGGCTTCGCGGGCAGCCCCGAGATACTGGTCGCCGCCCGCGTCCTGCAGGGCGGCACGGCCGCGCTGATGGTGCCGCAGGTGCTCTCGATCGTGCACGCCACCTTCCCGGCGCACGAGCGCGGCAAGGTCTTCGGGCTCTTCGGCGCGATCGTCGGGCTCGGCGCGGTCTCCGGCCCGCTGCTGGGCGCGCTGCTCACCGAGTGGGACCTCTTCGGCCTCGGCTGGCGGCCGATCTTCCTGATCAACCTGCCGGTCGGCATCGCCGGGCTGGTCCTGGGCGCGAAGTTCATCACCGAGTCCAAGGCCCCCAAGGCGGTCCGCCTGGACCTGGTGGGCGTCGCCCTGGTCACCCTCGCCATGCTGATGCTCATCTACCCGCTCACCCGAGGCCACGAGCTGGACTGGCCGCTGTGGGGCCACGCGTCGATGGCGGGCAGTGTGCTCGTCTTCGGGGCGCTCGTGCTCTACCAGCGGCAGAAGGCCCTGGCCGGCGGTTCGCCGCTGATCGAGCTGTCCCTGTTCCGGGTCAAGAGCTTCGCCGCCGGCATCGCCGTGCAACTGACCTTCGGCGTCGCGCTGGGCATCTTCTTCCTGGTCTGGACCCTCTACATGCAGATGGGCCTCGGCTGGACCGCGCTGCGCGCCGGTACGACGGGCATCCCGTTCTCCGTCGCCGTCTCGGTGGCCGCCGGGATATCCGTGCAGAAGCTGGTGCCCCGCTTCGGCCGCAAGGTCCTCCAGGCGGGAGCCCTCCTCATGGTCGCCGGGCTGCTGGTCTACCTCTGGGAGGCCGAGCACTACGGGCAGGCCATCACCTCCTGGCAGATGGTCCTTCCCCTCACGGTCATGGGCGTGGGCATGGGGCTGATCGTGGCCCCGCTGACCGACGCGGTGCTCTCCGACGTGCCCAAGGAGCACGCCGGATCGGCCTCCGGGCTGATCAACACGGTGCAGCAGATGGGGACGGCGCTCGGCCTCGGCCTCGTGTCGGTCGTCTTCTTCGGGGCGATCGGCGACCGGCTGACCCCGGAGACGGTCGGCCCGGCCTACGTCGACGCCTTCCAGCAGGCGCTGTGGTGGGTGGTCGGAGTGCTGTCGGTGATCTTCCTGGTGATGTTCGCGCTGCCCGCCCGCCCGCGCGTGCAGGGGGAGGCCGCGCAGGACGAGGCGAGCGGAGGGGACGCCGGGGGCGCGGCGGCCGGAGCGGCGGGAGACGCGGGTCCCGCACCGGTCAAGGAACACGCACTGAACGTCTGACCGACGCCCCCTGCGGGCCCCCGCGCGCCCCGGCCGAAGCACCCCCCGGCCGGGGCGCGCGCGGGCGTCCGGGGCGCGCGGGCGTCCGGGGGCGGCGGCACAGAGCCTCGGCGCCGGCCTCTCCCCGTCCGGCGGTTCGACCGTCCATGGTCCAGCGACCGTGGCTCGGCAATCCATGGCTCGGCGTCCGTGCGGGGGCGCCCATGGCTCGGACGTCCGCGGCGGGCTGTCCACGGCTCGGGCGCTCGGGCGCGCGGCCTGCCGCTCCGGGACCCGCCGATCCGGGACGGGGAAACTGATCAACAGGTGTGATCAGCAGATCCGGGACGGCGGGGAGGCTGGTCGACAGGTCCGTGGTCAGCAGATCCGGGCGCGGCTCTCCATCGCGGAACGGGCGCTGTGCTCGTCCTCGTACACCTCGCACATGTGGCGGCCGTCGGGCGTCGCCGTGTGCTCGACCTCCCACAGGCTCGTCTCGCTGCCGTCCAGCAGCAGGAACGCGTGCTCGTACAGCGTGAACCCGGCGTCCTGATCACCGACGCGGCACTGCCGTCCGAAGACCTGCGTGATGTGGTGGGCGAACGCCGCCCGGAGCAGCGACGCCTTCTGCTCGCCCGGCCGGTCGGCGTTCTCCGCGCGGCGCAGCACCCGGCGGGCGTGGTCCGCGGAGTTGTCCGGGGCGTACGTCCGGGGGAGCGGGGCCGGAGGGGCGGACAGCAGGAACGTCAGCATCTCCAGGTCTCCCTGCGCCCCCTCGTCCCCGAAGACCGGTGTGTCGGAGCGGCTTCCGGCGAGGCGCGACGCGGCGACGCGGGCGTCGCCCTCGTCGTCGTACAGCTCGTGCCGGCAGGGCTCGCGGGCGTCCCGACCGCCGCTGTGCACCAGCTCCCAGAGCGTCAGCGCGGAGCCGTCCGTGAGGAGGTAGGTGTGGCGGTAGGTCTCGCGGTGCAGCACGGAGCTGTGGTGCGACGAGTGCAGCGAGCTGCTGTGCGCCAGTGCCGAACCGAGGCGGTCGACCGTGCTGTCGGGGAGGTCGAAAGAGTTCAGGGCGCGTCGCAGGAGTCGGTCGAGGTGTTGCTCGGTTGTCTCGTACGGATCGCTCAAGGTGCTGTCTCCAGGCCGTCGCCGCGTGTTACTTGATGCGTGCTTAACGTAGTCCCTGGGTCTGACATCGTGACCGGGGTTCGTAAAAACGTAAGGCTCAGGCGGAAAGTTCCCCGCGTGTTCCCGGCGCATTTCGGGCGGTTGGGGTGAACTCCCTTGCACAGGAGGTGAATCGCGGCTCCACGCACGCCCCCTCCCGACACCCGCACGCCCCCTCGGCAGTCCGTTCCGCGCCCCCTCGGCCACCCGTTCCGCGCCCCCTCGACGGGTCTGTGCCGCGCCTCTTCGGACACCCCGGCCACGCGCCTGGCGACGGTCTGTGCCGCGTCTCTTCGGCGGCCCGCATCGCGCGCCTTCGGCCGCCCGTGCCCCGCCTCCTCGACGGCCCGCACGCGCCCCTTCCGCAGGCCCGCACCGCGCGCCCGCCCGGCAGCCCGCCTCGCGCGCCCTTCGGCGTGCGGGAGCCCGCAGGCAGGGCTTCCCGCCGGCGGCCGGGCCCAGGCTCCCACGGGCACGGCTGACCCCGCCGTCGCGTGAACCGCCGTACTCTGGAGGTATGAGCGCCGCCCCTGCCCCCCGCCCGCGAGATGCGAAGCAGCAGCCATCGGAACGGCTGCCGGAGGAACCGAAGCCCAAGCCGGTTCTGATCTTCGACGATCCGCTGGACCGGCAGTCCGCGGACGACACGGACCAGGGGTGGGGTGAGCGGCCTCTCACCGGCGGCAGCGCCGCCGACCTCGCGCGCTTCCTGGACGAGAAGCCGCCCCACCACCTCTGAGCGGCCTACCGGCCCGCGCCCCCGTCGGGCCCGGCGTCCCCGGCCCCTCCCGACGAGTCGCCGGAACCACCCGGACCCCAGGACCCACCCGGATCCCCGGTCCCGCCCGCGCCCCCGGCGCGCTGCGGGACGAGGGCGTCGCGGATCTCCTTCAGCACCTCCAGCTCGCTCACCTCCAGCGTCTCCTCCACACCGTCCTTGGCGGCCCGCCGGGCCAGGTACCTGGCCATCGGCAGGACCATCAGGAAGTACACCACCGCGGCGGTGATCAGGAAGCTGAGGGCGGCGCTGAGCACCGAGCCCCACAGGATCTCGATCCCGTCCGTCTCCCCGGTCCTCGGGTCCCTGGTGCACGGGCCGCGGAGACAGGAGCGGTACGCCTCCAGGTCCTGGGTGCCGAACGCGCCGACCAGCGGGTTGATGACGCCCTTGACGATCGCGTTCACGATGTTGGTGAACGCGGCGCCGATGACGACGGCGACCGCGAGGTCGATCACGTTGCCGCGCGTCAGGAAGGCTTTGAAGCCCTCCATCGTGCTGACCTTCTTCTCGCTCACAGGCGGGCCTCTTTCCGGGGTGCGGGGAGCTGACGGCACAGCTCCGTCCCCGTACTAACGACGGTGCCGGCGGTCCGGGGCGCGATGACGCCCCGCGTTCCGGAGCCCAGGGGCGAAGGGCGCCGCGTCCCAGCTCTCCGCCCCGCCTACCGGCGGCGGACCTCGACCAGGAAGCAACCGAACTCCACCGCGCGAACGTGGACCAGCGCCACGGCCGGATCGGCGAAGACCTCGTCCAGTACGCGGTCCACCTCGCCGACCCGCTCCTGGGGGATCTCGATCAGCCGCCCGCCGAGGATGTGCCCGCGAGCGCTGTAGGCGCGCAGCACGCGGCGCGCCCCGTGCAGCGCGGCCGGATAGCCGGTGAGGGAGGCGGGCCCGCCGCATGCGTCGGCGTGGATGAACACCGGACCGCACTCGTCGTACGGGCCGGGCTCGGCGCCTGTCTCCGCCGCCCAGCGGCGCAACGGCGCGTACGAGACCAGGACGATCCGCTCGCCGGCCCCGCTGCGCCGCAGACAGCAACGCAGCGGGGCGCCACCCTCGGGATCGGTGACGGGCGTCCGGGAGAGACCGGCGTCGTCCCGTTCCCGCAGACTCTTCAGCACGGCCGGGTCGATGGCCCGCACCCCGCTCTTCGTGGCCTTGATCATGGTCATGGCTCCAGCATTCGCGGGCGCACCTCTCCGGTGCTGGCGGAAATCAGACGCCGCGCTGACCGCTGTTCGTCGCCGTGACCTGACAGCAGCCGCTCGGGAAGCCGCTGCCCCTCCTTCCCCCGCCGGTCCGCGTCGCACACGCCGACGCCGGGCACGGACCATGGCGCCCACTGCCACGACGCTTCGGACGCCGCACGCCGAGCACCGCACGCCTGCGTCAGTCGGCATCGGACACCGCCACGGCCAGCCGCCCCGCCGCACCCGCGCCGAGCAGCGCCGTGGCGGTCGGCCGTTCCACCGACAGCACCACCAGGGCCCCCGGCCCCGCCCCGCCCGTGCCGTCGTGCGCGGGACCACCGGAGGTCCGCGGCACCTTCGCCACCCGGACCCCCTGGGCCACCACGCGGGCGTCATCGCCCGGAGAGCCGAGCGCGATCACGTCGACCCGGTCTCCCGGCCGCAGCAACCGGACCGTCTCCGCGTCGGCGATCCGGACCGGAGCGGACACCCACCGCGCCGCCGGGCGGGCGATCCCCCGTGGAGCGTCCGGGGCGGCGGCCTCCCGCTCGGTCCCGCCGCCCAGCCCCGAGGCGGCCAGTGCGGCACCCGCCAGCGCGAGCCCCGCAGCCGCCGCACGCCGCTGCCGACAGACCATCCGCCGCAGTGGGCCCGCCCCGCCGCCCCGCACCCGCAACGGTGCGAACGGGCCCACCCCGCACGGAGCGGGCACCGACACGGGAGGCGGGGGAGACGGTTTCACCCGGTGCGCGTGCGCGGGATACGGGCGGCAGGCGGCAGTCCCGGAGATCCCGGAGCGCTCAGAGGCCCCTGAAGCTCCGGAACCACCGGGTTCGGGCGTGAGGAAGTGGAGTGCGGAACGCGGGGGCGGGGGCGGGGGCGAGGAGGTGGACGGGGGCAGGGACATGGCACCACCTGGGTTCGGGCGAACGGACGCGGGGGAGAGGGAGCCCGGCCCGGATGTCCCGGCCGAACTCCCCCCACTTTCCCCCGTCCGCGCACATCCCGCTGGGCCCTGTGGACAGCCGCCGCGGTGTGGACAACTCCACCGCTCGTGCAGGTGAAGGACGCGCGCCCACGCGAGCCACCACTGCTGCGGCACCCCTTGCGGGACCCACCGCCGCGGGACCCTGCCGCGGCCACCGCCGCAGCGCCCTCCACGCAAGCCGCCACCGCGACCCCCTGCGCAAGCCGCCGAGGAACCGCTCCTCCCCAGCCCCGCCAGGAAGCCCCCGCTCCGAACGCCCCGCCGACACCCCCGCGACGAAGCCCTCGCTCCGAATGCCGCATCACGACACGCCCGCCACGGCCCCTCGCTCCGAATGCCGCATCACGACACGCCCGCCACGGCCCCCGCTAAGGAAGCGCGATCCCCGTGTCCATGCCGTCCAGCGCACGGGCGCAGGCGCACGCCCGGTCCTCCGTCTTCGGCAGCCCGGTCACCGCGTCGAAGAGCACCGTGCGCAGCCGGTCCACATTGGCCGCGAAGACCCGGAGCACCTCCTCGTGGGAGACGCCCTCACCGGCCTCCGCACCCGCGTCCAGGTCGGTGACCAGGGTCAACGTGGTGTAGCAGAGGCCCAGCTCCCGCGCGAGCACCGCTTCGGGGTGCCCGGTCATGCCGACGACCGACCAGCCCATCGCGGCGTGCCAGCGCGACTCCGCGCGGGTCGAGAAGCGGGGTCCCTCGACCACGACGAGGGTGCCCCCGTCCACCGGCTCCCAGCCCTGCCCGCGCGCCGCGGCGAGGGCGGTCCTGCGGCCCTCGGGGCAGTACGGGTCGGCGAAGCCCAGGTGGACGACGTTGGGCACAGCCCCGTCCGGTCGCGTCTCACCGTCGTAGTAGCTCTGCACGCGGGTCTTGGTGCGGTCCACCAGTTGGTCCGGGACGAGCAGGGTGCCGGGCCCGTACTCCGGTCGCAGCCCGCCGACCGCGCACGGCCCGAGCACCTGGCGGACGCCGAGGGAGCGCAGGGCCCACAGGTTGGCCCGGTAGTTGATGCGGTGCGGCGGCAGGTGGTGGCCGCGTCCGTGCCGGGGCAGGAAGGCCACCCGGCGGCCGCCGATCTCGCCGAGGAAGACCGAGTCGCTGGGCTCTCCGTACGGGGTGTCCACCGGGACCTCGGTGACGTCCTCCAGGAAGGAGTAGAACCCCGAGCCGCCGATGACGCCGATCTCCGCGCGAGCCTCGCCGCCTGCCGTGCCCGAGGCATCCGACGTGCCCGAACCGGAACCCGTATCCGTAAGTGCGTTCGCCATGTGCTCACCGTATCCGGGGCAGCACCGGCCGGGGAGAGCGCGCGGACCCCGCCGAGCGGCTCGGCGGGGTCCGGGTGAAGCGGGTGGAGCGTACGCGGGCTCTCAGGCGGCCGACGTACCACTCGACGAGGTCGACGTGGAGGCCGACGACGTGGAGGAAGCGGACGACGAAGCGCCGGCCTTCGCGTCCGAACCGGACGACGAGGACGAAGCGGAGTCGGACGACTTCGCGGTCGACGACACGGGGGTGCTGCTCGACGACGAGCCGCGGCTGTCGTTCCGGTAGAAACCGGAACCCTTGAAGACGATGCCGACCGCGGAGAACACCTTCTTCAGGCGTCCCTCGCAGTTCGGGCAGACGGTCAGGGCGTCATCGGTGAACTTCTGCACCGCCTCAAGGCCCTCGCCGCACTCGGTGCACTGGTACTGATAGGTCGGCACTTGCTCCTCCTGGCACTCTCACTCAATGAGTGCTAACGACGCTCCATACTGACGTATTCCGCGGCGTCAGTCCACTGCGACCGTCTCACGGTGACCGATCCCACGTGCCGCCGCGCCCGTCCGGGGGCCCGGCGTCAGCCGCGAGCGCAGGGCCAGCAGCGTCACCAGGGCGAGCGCGGTCCCGGCCAGCGGCACGAGGAAGCCGGTGTTCGCGCCGTGGGCGTCGGCCAGCCGCCCCGACACGGTCACGGCCGCCGCCTGGCCGAGCGCCACGGCGCCCGTGAGCCAGGTGAAGGCCTCGGTGCGGGCGGTGGCCGGGACCAGTGCGTCCACCAGGGTGTAGCCGCTGATCAGCGCCGGTGCGATGCACAGGCCGACCAGCAGGCCGAGCCCGGCCAGCAGCGGCACGGAGTGGACGGCCCACAGGCCGGAGGCGGTCAGGGTCAGCCCCACGTACCCGACGATCAGGCGGCGGCGCGGGCCGCTCTTCCAGGCGATCGCGCCGCAGGCGAGGCCGGCCAGCATGTTGCCCGCGGCGAAGATCCCGTAGAGCAGGCCGTTCACTCCGGGGTGGCCGATCTCCTCGGAGAACGCGGTCAGGGAGACCTGCATACCGCCGAAGACCGAACCGATCCCCAGGAAGGCGATCGCCAGGACGCGCACGCCCGGCACGGAGAGCGCCGAGGCGTGCGGTTCGGCGGCGGTCGCGGCGCTGCGGGGAGCGGGCTGGGTGGCGCGCTGCGCGGCGAAGAGCAGCCCGCCGACCAGCGTGAGGGCGGCCTCCGCGATCAGCCCGGCCGCCGGGTGCACGCCGGTGCACAGCGCGGTCGCCATCACCGGACCCAGGACGAACGTGAACTCGTCCGTCACGGACTCGAAGGCGGCCGCCGTGGACATCAGCGGCGAGGCGGGCCGGCCGGGGGCGGCTCCCAGCATCGCCGCCCAGCGGGCCCGCACCATCGGGCCGACCTGCGGGATCGACGCGCCGGTCGGCACCGCCGCGGCGAACAGGGCCCACAGGGGGGCGTCCGCCAGCGCCAGTGCGGTCAGCGCTCCCACGGAGGCGGCGTGGAGGAGCACTCCGGGCAGCAGCACGGAACGCTGGCCGAACCGGTCCGCGAGCTTGCCGCTCTGGGGGGCGAACAGCGCCATGGAGACGCCCGAGACCGCCGCCACGGCGCCCGCACTGCCGTACGAGCCGGTCGTGTGCTGGACGAGGAGCACGATGCCGATGGTGAGCATCGCGAAGGGCTGCCGTGCGGCGAAACCCGGAAGGAGGAAGGTCCACGCACCAGGGGTGCGCAGCAGTCGCCCGTAACCGGGGCGGTCGGAGACCGTGGTCGCCACGGTCCTTGCCTTTCTGCCGCCTGGTAGCCCTGCTTCCCGGCGCCCCCAGGGGGAGCGGGCCGGACGGAAGCGGCCGAGAGCTGTCCTCTTCGCGCGGAACTGCGGTAGATGCCGGGCGACTCGCTGCCGACGGCGGGGGAACGCCGGGCGAGGAGGCGCCACGACCGCCATACGGTCGCGCCAGCTCTGCATCAGACAGAGTTGGTCGATGTTGGTCGATCTGGTGTGCCTTTAGGTTACAGGCAGGCGGGGCGCCGCGCCTCTGAATGCGTCCAGGGGTGTCCAGTGGGCCCTGCTATCAGAGACATTTCCGCCGCGGTACACCCAGGCGTCGCCTTGTGGGCGCCCGACGGCCCCTGCCGTCCCGTCCCCGCCGGGAGTGCGCTCCCGGCGGGGACGGGCTCAGGTGCGGGTCTTCGTGCCGCTGCCGCCGAGCGTCCTGGGCTTGCGCTCGGTGCGCTCCGGGCGCCCGGTGCGGTCCGTACGCTCGGTACGCCCCGTCCGGCCCGTACCGCCTCCGGTTCCGGTCCGGCTCGTGCCGCTTCCCGTCCCGCGTCCCGCGCCGCCGGGGCCGTCGCTGCGGCCGCCGAGCTTCTTGGCCAGCTTCATGGCCTGCGGGATGCCGGATCGGGTCGGGGCGCCGGCCGCGACCGGCGGGACCGGCGTGCCGGAGCCCTCGGGTCCGCCCGTCCCCAGCCAGCCGGCCAGCTTGCCGCCCTCGCCGACCGCCCGCAGGCGGGCCTCCGCCGTGTCGCGCACCGGGTCGGTGGCCACCACGAGGAGTTCGTCGGCGCGCCGCAGCACGGTGGTGGGCGACGGCACGAAGCTCTTGCCCTCGCGGACCACCAGCGTGACCGCCGCGCCCGCCGGCATCCGCAGCTCACCGACCTCGACGCCGTGCATCCTCGACGTCGGCGGGATGACGACCGACAGCAGGTGTCCGCGCAACCGCTCCAGGGGCGCGGACTCGATGCCCAGGTCGGCGGCCTCAGCCGGATCGTCGGCGATGTTCAGCTTCCGCCCGACCCAGGGCAGGGTGGGGCCCTGGATCAGGGTGTAGACGATGACCAGGACGAAGACGATGTTGAAGATCCTGGTGCTGCCCTCCACCCCGGACACCATCGGGATGGTCGCCAGGATGATGGGCACCGCCCCGCGCAGCCCGGCCCACGACATGAGGACCTTCTCGCGCGCCGGCAGCCGGAACGGCGCGAGGCTCAGGAAGACGGACAACGGCCGCGCCACCATGGTCAGCACCAGGCCCACGACGATGGCGGGCCAGAAGTCGTCGACCAGGTCGTGCGGGGTGACCAGCAGGCCGAGCAGCACGAACATGCCGATCTGGGCCAGCCACCCCAGCCCGTCGGCGAAGCCGCGCGTGGCCGGCCAGTGCGGCAGCTTGGAGTTGCCGAGGATCATCGCGGCCAGGTAGACCGCGAGGAACCCGCTGCCGTGGGCCAGTGCGCCCGCCGCGTACGCGGAGACGGCGATGGCCATCACGGCGATCGGGTAGAGGCCGGAGGCGGGCAGCGCCACGTGCCGCAGCCCCAGCGATCCCAGCCAGCCCACCGCGATGCCGATGGCGGCGCCGATGGCCAGCTCCAGGACGATCTCGCCGACCAAGACGTACCAGTGCTCGACCGGGCCGACCGCGGAGAAGGCGACGACCAGGATGACGACAGGGGCGTCGTTGAAGCCGGACTCGGCCTCCAGGAGGCCCGTGATCCTGGGCGGCAGCGGGACTCTGCGCAGGACGGAGAAGACGGCCGCGGCGTCGGTCGAGGAGACGACCGCGCCGATGATGAGGGCTTGGCGCCAGTCCAGCCCCACCAGGTAGTGCGCGGCCGAGGCGGTGACGCCCACGCTGATGCCGACGCCGACGGTCGAGACCACCGCGGCTGCCGGCAGGACGGGGCGGACCTCTTTCCACTGCGCCCCGAGTCCGCCCTCGGCCAGGATCACGACCAGGGCGGCGTAACCGATCACCTGCGTCAGCTCGGCGTTGTCGAACTTGACGTCGAAGATGCCGTCCTGCCCGAGGGCGATCCCGATGCCGAGATACAGCAGCAGGCTGGGGAGCCCGCTGCGCGAGGAGATGCGTACCGCCGCCACCGCCACGAGCAGGACGAGCGAGCAGACGAGCAGGAGTTCGTTGAGCGCGTGGACAGTCAGGGTCCGTTCCTTCCCTGCGTGCGCCTGCCGGATCGTCCTCCGGCAGCCAGTTACTTCGTTACCTTACCTAATCTTTAACGATTCCTTGACGGCTTCGAGTGTTCGTACGAGGAAGACGCAAATGGATGCATCTCCATACCGCGTCCGAGTGGCTTCTCGGCTGCGCCTATGGTTGCTCCTGCACCCCCAGGACCACCCTGCCCCTCGAAGGACAGCGATGCCCGCCAACACAACTGCCTCTTCCGGCCCTTCCGACGCGAAGAAGCCCGGCAGGAAGAAGGGGCGACGCGCCCGCCTGCTCGTGCTCGTCCTGGTGCTGGCGCTCGTCGCGGGTGTCGGATTCGGCGCGTACTGGTCCGTCTCCACCGTACGGGCGTCCTACCCGCAGACCACCGGTTCGATCACCCTCGACGGCCTGTCGGGCGAGGTCGAGGTCAAGCGCGACGCGTACGGGATCCCGCAGGTCTACGCGGACTCCGACGCCGACCTCTTCCGCGCCCAGGGCTTCGTCCACGCCCAGGACCGCTTCTGGGAGATGGACGTCCGGCGGCACATGACGGCAGGTCGGCTCTCCGAGATGTTCGGCTCCGGCCAGGTGGAGACCGACTCCTTCCTGCGCACGCTCGGTTGGCGGAAGGTGGCGCAGGACGAGTACGACACGGTCCTGGACGAGGGCACGAAGAAGAACCTCCAGTCGTACGCGGCGGGCGTCAACGCGTACCTGAAGGGCAAGGAAGGCCGCGACATCTCGGTCGAGTACGCGGCGCTGGGGCTGACCAACGACTACAAGCCCGGCGAGTGGACCCCGGTCGACTCGGTCGCCTGGCTCAAGGCGATGGCCTGGGACCTGCGCGGCAACATGCAGGACGAGATCGACCGCTCGCTGCTGACCAGCCGTCTCGACCAGGGCCAGATCCAGGACCTGTACCCGGACTACCCGTACAAGCGGCACAAGCCGATCGTCGACCGCGGGGCCGTCTCCCCGGTCACCGAGGAGTTCGACCCCGAGGCCGCCCCGTCCGCCGGTGCCGGGTCCGCCACCCCGCAGGATGCGACCGAGGGGCTGAGCACGCAGCTCGCGGCGCTCTCCGACACGCTCGACGAGATCCCGGCGCTGCTCGGCCCGAACGGCAACGGCATCGGGTCCAACTCCTGGGTGGTCGACGGCGAGCACACGACGAGCGGCAAGGCGCTGCTCGCCAACGACCCGCACCTGGCGCCGATGCTGCCCTCCCTCTGGTACCAGATGGGGCTGCACTGCCGGGAGCTGTCCAAGAGCTGCCAGTACGACACCGCGGGCTACACCTTCTCCGGGATGCCCGGTGTGATCATCGGTCACAACCAGGACATCGCCTGGGGTCTGACCAACCTGGGCGCGGACGTCACCGACCTCTTCCTGGAGAAGGTCTCCGCGGACGGCTATCTGTACGACGGCAAGGTCAAGCCGTTCACCACCCGCGAGGAGACCATCAAGGTCGCGGGCGGCAGGGACCGGAAGATCACCGTCCGCGCGACGGACAACGGCCCGCTCGTCTCGGACCGCAGCAAGGAGATGGAGAAGGTCGGCCAGAAGGCCCCCGTGGGCAACGCCGCACCCGACCGCGCCGACGGCTACGGCGTCGCGCTGAAGTGGACCGCGCTGGAGGCCGGCAAGTCCATGGAGGCGGTCTTCGCGCTCAACCGGGCCAAGGACTTCGCCGAGTTCCGGGCGGCCGCCGAGAAGTTCGAGGTCCCCTCGCAGAACCTCGTGTACGCCGACACCAAGGGCAACATCGGCTACCAGGCGCCCGGCAAGATCCCGATGCGCTCCGAGGGCCACGACGGAACGACCCCGGCGCAGGGCTGGGAGCCGCGCTACGCGTGGAAGGGTTACATCCCCTTCGACGAGCTGCCCTACGAGTACAACCCGAAGCGCGGCTACATCGTCACCGCCAACCAGGCCGTCATCGACGAGAGCGCCTACCCCCACCTGCTCACCAAGGACTGGGGCTACGGCACCCGCAGCCAGCGGATCAACGACCTCATCGCCCAGAAGATCAAGGGCGGCGAGAAGGTCTCGACCGACGACATGCAGAAGATGCAGATGGACAACACCAGCGAGATCGCCGCGCTGCTGGTCCCCGAGCTACTGAAGATCAACATCTCCGACCCGAGCGTGCGCGAGGCCCAGAAGCTGCTGGAGGGCTGGGACTACACCCAGGAGCCCGACTCGGCCGCCGCCGCGTACTTCAACGGCGTCTGGCGCAACATCCTCAAGCTCGCCTTCGGCAACAAGCTGCCCAAGGAGCTGCGGGTCAAGGGCGACTGCATCAACGTCCCGCCGGCCAGGAACAGCGGCCCGGTCGACGAGCAGCGCAAGCTCGTCCGCGAGTGCGGCCAGCGCGACGGCGACTCCGCGCAGCCCGACGGCGGGGACCGGTGGTTCCAGGTGGTCCGCGACATCGTGGAGGACCAGGACAACGCGTGGTGGAAGGCGCCCGCACGGGGCCGCGAGGACGCCCTGGAGAGCCGGGACGACCTCTTCGCCCGAGCGATGGAGGACGCCCGCTGGGAGCTGACCGCCAAGCTCGGCAAGAACATCTCCACCTGGAGCTGGGGCCGCCTGCACCGGCTGATGCTGAAGAACCAGACCCTCGGCCTCGAAGGGCCCAGCCTGCTCCAGCGGGCGCTCAACCGGGGCCCCTGGAACCTCGGCGGCGGCGAGGCGGCGGTCAACGCCACCGGCTGGAACGCGGCGAGCGGCTACGAGGTCGTCTGGGTGCCGTCGATGCGGATGGTCGTCAACGTGGGGGACTGGGACAAGTCCCGCTGGATCAACCTCACCGGCGCCTCCGGGCACGCGTTCAGCGCGCACTACACCGACCAGACCGACAAGTGGGCCGACGGCGAACTGCTCGACTGGTCCTTCGACCGGGACGCCGTGGACGGGTCCACCGTCGACACGCTGACGCTCACCCCCTGAGGGCCGGCGCACGGCGGCCCGCGGGGGTCACACGACGAAGCGCCGCGTTCCGGTCGGCGTGACCACGGCGTCCACGGGGTGGTCGTGCGGTTCCGAGGGGACCCGCGCGACCACCTCGTCGTCGTACAGCAGCACGACCAGCGCCGGGTGCGCCCCGGCCGCCGCCAACCGGGCCAGCACCCGGTCGTAACTGCCGCCGCCCCGCCCCAGCCGCATCCCCGCCCCGTCCACCGCGAGACCGGGCAGCAGCACCGCGTCGGCGTCCAGGACGGCGGCCGGGCCCAGCCGCTCCCCGGCCGGCTCCAGGAGCCCCCGCCCGGCGGGCAGCAGGTGGTCCGCGCCCGCGTACGCCGCCCAGTCCAGGTCGTTGTCGTCCAGGAGCACCGGCAGCAGCACCCGCGTGCCGCGCTCGCGCAACGCGTCCAGCAGGGCGCGGGTGCCCGGTTCGCGCCCCACGGAGACGTACGCGGCGACCGTACGGGCGTCGGCCAACCGGGGCAGGCGCAGCGCGGACGCGGCGAGCGCGGCGGCGGCGCGGGCGACGTCCTCCGCGCTCGTGCGGGCCCGCGCGGCGAGCAGTTCGCGGCGCAGGGCCGCCTTCGCGGACGGCTCCGGGGACCGGTCGGTGTTCACTGGCGACTCGCACGATTCTCGTATGGGCATATTTACGGTCACAGTCAACCGGACGATCGGCTTCCGGCTGTGTGCACCCGTTAAGGTTCTGCGCATGACTCAGTCGCCCTCCAGGATCAGCAAGGCCGTCATCCCGGCAGCAGGTCTCGGAACACGGTTCCTGCCCGCCACGAAGGCCACTCCCAAGGAGATGCTGCCTGTCGTCGACAAGCCGGCCATCCAGTATGTGGTCGAGGAGGCTGTCGCAGCCGGCCTCTCCGACGTCCTGATGATCACCGGCCGCAACAAGCGCCCCCTGGAGGACCATTTCGACCGCAACTACGAGCTGGAGTCCGCGCTCACCCGCAAGGGGGACGCCGAACGCCTCGCCAAGGTGCAGGAGTCCAGCGACCTGGCCACCATGCACTACGTGCGCCAGGGCGACCCGCGCGGCCTCGGCCACGCCGTGCTGTGCGCGGCGCCGCACGTGGGCGACCAGCCCTTCGCGGTCCTGCTCGGCGACGACCTGATCGACCCGCGCGACGCCCTCCTGGCCCGGATGGTCGAGGTCCAGGAGCGCGAGGGCGGCAGCGTCGTCGCGCTCATGGAGGTCGAGCCCTCGCAGATCCACCTGTACGGCTGCGCCGCCGCCGACGCCACGGTCGACGGGGACGTCGTCCGCGTCACCGACCTGGTCGAGAAGCCGGACCCGGCCGACGCGCCCAGCAACCTGGCCATCATCGGCCGGTACGTCCTGGACCCGGCCGTCTTCGACATACTGCGGCACACCGGGCCCGGCCGGGGCGGCGAGATCCAGCTCACCGACGCCCTCCAACTGCTGGCCGCGGACGAGAAGATCGGCGGCCCCGTGCACGGCGTCGTCTTCAAGGGCCGCCGCTATGACACCGGAGACCGCGGCGACTACCTGCGGGCCATTGTCCGACTGGCGTGCGAACGTGAGGACCTGGGACCGGACTTCCGGACCTGGCTGCACAAGTACGTCACCGAGGAGATGTAACCCGTGAGCAGCACGATCTGGTCGGTGGACGAGCACCTGGACGACATCCTCGCCACGGTGAGGCCGCTCGAACCCATCGAGCTCCAGCTTCCCGACGCCCAGGGCTGCGTCCTGGTGGAGGACGTCGTCGTCGAGGTGGCTCTGCCCCCCTTCGACAACAGCTCCATGGACGGTTACGCGGTCCGCGTCGCCGACGTCGAGGGCGCCGGCGAGGAGTTCCCCGCCGTGCTCACCGTCATCGGCGACGTCGCCGCGGGCAGCGCCGGGCTCGACGGCGACCAGGTCGTGGGGCCGGGGCAGGCCGCCCGCGTCATGACGGGCGCCCCGCTGCCCGCCGGCGCGGAGGCCGTGGTCCCGGTCGAGTGGACGGACGGCGGTACGGGCGAGGGCCCGGCCGCCGCCATGCGCGCCCACAGCGACGCGCCGGAGGGGGCCGCCGGCGAGGTCCGCGTCCACCGCCCGGTCGAGGCCGGAGCCCATGTGCGCCGGCGCGGCAGCGACGTCCGCGTGGGCGACCAGGCCCTGCGCGCCGGGACGGTCGTCGGCCCGGCGCAGATCGGGCTGCTCGCGGCGATCGGCTGCTCGACGGTGCTCGTGCGCCCCCGCCCCCGCGTGGTCGTCCTGTCCACCGGCAGCGAGCTGGTCCAGCCCGGCGAGACGCTCGCCGCCGGGCAGATCTACGACTCCAACAGCTACGCGCTGACCGCCGCCGCGCGGGACGCCGGAGCCATCGCCTACCGGGTCGGCGCGGTCACCGACGACGCCGAGACGCTGCGCGCCACGATCGAGGACCAGTTGATCCGCGCGGACATCGTCGTCACCACGGGCGGCGTCAGCGTCGGCGCGTACGACGTGGTCAAGGAGGCGCTCTCGTCCGTCGGGGACGAGGACGAGCCGGGCGGCGGGATCGCGTTCCGCGAGATCGCCATGCAGCCGGGCAAGCCCCAGGGCTTCGGCTCGATCGGCCCGGACCACACCCCGCTGCTGGCCCTGCCGGGCAACCCGGTCTCCAGCTACGTCTCCTTCGAGCTGTTCGTCCGCCCCGCCATCCGCGCCCTGATGGGCCTGACGGACGTGCACCGCCCCACCGTCCGCGCCCGGCTGAGCACCGAGAAGGCGCTCACCTCGCCCGAGGGCCGCCGCCAGTTCCTGCGCGCCAGGTACGACGCCGACGCGGGCGCCGTCACCCCGGTGGGCGGCGCCGGATCGCACCTGATGGGCGCGCTCGCGCAGGCGGACGCGCTGATCGTGGTGGACGAGGACGTCACGTCTCTCGAGTCCGGCACGGAGACGGACGTGATCCTGCTCCGGTGACCTCCGCCCGGCGGAGGTACGGTATCTGCCGCCGTGCCTTCCGGAGGTCCCCTTCCGGCCCCTGGGCGCCCCTACCGCGAGGCGGAGTGAGTTGAGTACGCAGAACAGGCTGACGCACATCGACGAGGCGGGCGCGGCCCGCATGGTGGACGTGTCGGAGAAGGACGTCACCGTCCGCGTCGCCCGCGCCGCCGGCCGGGTGCTCGTCTCGCCCCGCGTGATCGAGCTGCTGCGCGGCGAGGGCGTCCCCAAGGGCGACGCGCTGGCGACCGCGCGGATCGCCGGGATCATGGGGGCCAAGCGCACCCCGGACCTCATCCCGCTCTGCCACCCGCTCGCCGTCTCCGGCGTCCAGGTCGAGCTGAGCGTGGCCGACGACGCGGTGGAGATCACGGCCACCGTGCGGACGGCGGACCGCACGGGGGTCGAGATGGAAGCCCTCACCGCCGTGTCGGTGGCGGCCCTGACCGTGGTGGACATGGTCAAGGCGGTCGACAAGGGCGCGGTCATCACCGACGTACGGGTGGAGGCGAAGTCGGGCGGCGCGTCCGGCGACTACCGGCGCACCGCCCCGGAGGGAACGGCCCCGTGACGCCGCCCGCGCCCCCCGCCCCCGGCCGCGGACCGTCCGAGGACGCGTCGGACCCCCTCGGCGCACCGGCCGCCGCACCGTCCGCCTCCGAGCGCTCGGGCGGCGACGGTCCGGCCGCCGACGCGCCGGGCGGCGACGGGCGGCCGGTCCGGGCGCCCGCCCGCGCCGGCGCCGCTCCGGCCTCCGCGTACACCGCGCTCGTCGTCACCGCCTCCAACCGGGCCGCGGCCGGGGTGTACGCCGACCGGGGCGGCCCGCTGATCGCCGAAGCGCTCACCGGTCTCGGCTTCGCGGTCGACGGACCGCGGGTCGTCCCGGACGGCGACCCGGTCGAGGCCGCCCTGCGCACCGGGGTGGCCGCCGGGTACGACGTGATCGTCACCACCGGCGGTACCGGCATCTCGCCCACCGACGCCACGCCCGAGGCGACCCGCCGCGTCCTGGACCACGAGATCCCCGGCATCCCGGAGGCGATCCGGGCGGAGGGCCGCGCGAAGGTCCCGACCGCCGCGCTCTCCCGCGGCCTCGCGGGCGTCGCGGGGGCCACCCTGATCGTCAACCTCCCCGGTTCCACCGGCGGGGTGCGCGACGGGCTCGCGGTGCTCGGCCGCCTTCTGGTGCACGCCGTCGACCAGCTCCGCGGCGGCGACCACCCCCGGTCCGGGAGCCCGAGCTGAACGTCCCGACCTGGCCGGTGACGCTGACCGACGGCGAGATCGTGCTGCGCCCGATGAAGATGCGCGACCAGCGCGCCTGGCGCGAGGTCAACCGGCGCAACCGCGACTGGCTGCGCCCCTGGGAGGCCACCGTCCCGCCGCCCGCCCCCGGCGGCCCGGCGGCGCGGCGCCCCACGTACCGGCAGATGATCCGCCACCTGCGGGCGGAGGCGAACGCGGGGCGGATGCTGCCGTTCGCCATCGAGTACGAGGGCCGGCTGGTCGGCCAGCTCACCGTCGCCGGGATCACCTGGGGGTCGATGTGCTCCGGGCACATCGGCTACTGGGTGGACCGGAGCGTCGCGGGGCGCGGGGTCATGCCGACGGCCGTCGCGCTCGTCGTCGACCACTGCTTCCGCACCGTGGGCCTGCACCGCGTCGAGGTCTGCATCCGCCCGGAGAACGCGCCCAGCCGCCGGGTCGTGGAGAAACTGGGCTTCCGCTCGGAGGGCCTGCGCCCGCGCTACCTCCACATCGACGGCGACTGGCGTGACCACCTGATCTTCGCCCTCACCGCCGAGGAGGTCCCCGAGGGGCTGCTCAGGCGCTGGCGGCGGACGCGGCCGGTGACGCCGCGCGGCCCCGGAGAGGCCGAGGAAATCGCCTGAGCGTTCGAATGTGATCGCCGGTTGACCGTAAGAGGACGCATTGACGGCGGTCGTTGATTCGACCATCGCAAAAAAAGTCCGTGATATCAGCCGGTTCGGGCGACACGCCGAGCCAATTGGCGGATGCTCGCGCGCGAACCCCTCTACGGTGTGAGCGTGAGCAGCAGCGGCCTCATCTACGCAGTCATCGTCGGGGCCTGGGCCGCCTACTTGGTGCCGATGTGGCTCCGCAGGCAGGACGAGCTCAACGAGGCCCGTCCTACGGAACGCTTCAGCACGGCCATCCGGTTGCTGTCCGGACGGGCGGCGATGGAGCGCCGGTACGCCAAGGAGCTGCGGGAGCGCACCGCCGAGGAGGCGGCGCCCGACGTCGACCCGGACAGGGAAACGGACCGGTTGGAGTCCGTGGACGTCCGGGCCTTCGCCGCGCCCCCGGCGCATACGGAAGCCAGGTTGCACGACCCGGCGTACGCTCCCGAGCGCCTTGTGGGCCACCAGCCGTCCGACCGCCCGGCGCACGACCACCGGGCGTCGGCCCAGCCGGTGCCGGACCGCCCGGCGCACGACCACCGGGCGTCGGCCCAGCCGGTGCCGGACCGCCCGGCGCACGAGCACCGCCCCGTCCCGGAGGCCCAGCGCCGCCGCTCGGGAGCGGCCGAGGCCGAACGGGCCCGCCGCGCCCAGCGCACCCAGGTCCTGGCGCGGCGCAGGCGCACCACCGTCGTCCTCTTCCTCGCCTTCACCCTCGGCACGATCGTCGCGGCGGTGGGCGGGCTCGGCTTCCTGTGGGCGCCCGCGGTGCCCGCCGTCCTGCTCAGCACGTACATCGTGCACCTGCGGTCCCAGGAGCGCAGGCGCTTCGCCTTCACCATGGACCGCCGCCGGGCCGAGGACGCGGCGCGGCGACTGCGCGAGAACCGGCCCCGCGGGCACCAGCCCGCGGGGCCGTCCTCCGCCCCGTCGGACGACGACGCCGAGACCCACCGCCCGGACCCGGAGCCCGCTCCCGCGGTCTCCCCGCAGGAGGCCGGCCGCCGCGCCCTCGTCGAGCAGACGGACCACGCGGAGTGGGTGGACCAGCAGCGCGAGCGCGACCGGGTCCAGGGCGACAGTTGGGAGCCCGTCCCCGTACCGCTGCCCACCTACGTCACCGCGCCCGTCGCCCCCCGCGCCACGGGCGGCGTGGAGGTGGGCGACCCGGAGACCTGGAGCGCCGCCCGCTCCAGCACGGCCGAGCCCACCCAGACCGGCACCTCGCACCCGACCGCCCCCGAGGCCGACCCCGCACCGCGCCGCCGCCCCAACCAGCCCCGCCGCACCCGCGACCGGGGCCGGACCCCGCTCTTCGACCAGTACGACGACGAGGACCGGCCGCGCGCGGCCAACGAGTAGCCCGCGGAGCCCCGCCCCGCTGACCAGCGGAGGGACGGATTTCCGAGCACCCCGGTGAGGGTGCTAGAGTTTCACACGTCGCAAGGGCCTGTGGCGCAGTCTGGTAGCGCACCTCGTTCGCATCGAGGGGGTCTGGGGTTCAAATCCCCACAGGTCCACAGACGACAGTTCTTGAGTAGCTCTCAAGGATCGTCTCGAGATCCCGTTCAGCCGAAAGGCTGGGCGGGATCTCGGCGTTTGTGGGGTGTGTTCGAGGTGATGTCCGAACGCGGGCAGGGCCTTGGGCGGTCGCCTGGCGGGGGATCGGCCTGGGGTTCGGGGTGGTTCGGGTGCGTGAGGGGCGTCGGAGCCGCTGCTGGGCGTGCTTGAGCTCATCGTGTGGTGCCGGGGAGTCAGCTGCTCGGGTGGACCGTCGCCGGCTGCGGCGGAGAGAGCCCGTTCGCGATGATGGCGGCTGGAACTGTTTCCGTGAGCTCCGTGATCACATCGACAAGATCCCCGTTGGCTGCGGTGCCGGTGGTCTGGTCCCAGCTGAAGAGCATCTGCAGGTTGGCGCTGCAGACCATCAGGGCGAGGAGGATGGTCTGGGCGACGCGTCCGTGGGGCTGGTTCAGGGGCAAGACCCGAAGTCCCCCTGACTAGAGTCGTGGCCGTGACCGAACCCCTGTCGAGCGAGACCCTGAAGGATTTCCTGGGCACCATACGAGCCGGCGAAGTCCGCACCGGCCGCGTCATCAGCGTCGAGGACCGGGAGGCGCTCGTCGAACTCGACGGGTTCTCCGGTCCGGGGAAAGCGCTGGGACGTATCCCTCGTGGCGATCTGACCCGCAAGGCGATCGGGCATCCGTCCGAAGCCGTGAGCGTCGGGCAGCGGCTCACCTTCGAAGTGATAGCCGTCGACTGGCAGCAGCAGTGCGTCTTGGCCTCTGCTTCAGCGTGTGAGGACCAGGCTCTGCGAGCATTCCTTCTCGGCCTTCGGCGCGGTGCAACACACGAGGGTCAGGTGCAGAGCGTCCACAACTTTGGTGTGTTCGTGAACCTCGACGGCGAACCGGACAACCAATGCACCGGGTTCATCAGGGGCCCCGAACTGAGCTGGCGGCGGATCGACCATCCCGCCGACGCCGTCGCAGCCGGCCAGCGGGTCGTCGGCGAGATCATCGACGTGGACACCCGGCGCGGACAGGTTCAGCTGTCGCTGAAAGCTCTCCAAGAGGACCCGCTCGTTCCTTTCACGGACCAAGCAGGCCTTGTCACCACGGGCCAGGTGACCAAGCTGATCCCGTTCGGGGCCTTCGTCCGTATCGCCGACGGCGTCGAGGGCCTCGTGCACAACACCGAGTTCCGTGACGAGCCCGTCGAGGACCCCGGCCAGATCGTGAGCGAAGGCGACGAGATCACCGTACGGATCGTCGAGGTCGACCTCGTACGCCGCCGCCTCACCCTGTCAGCCAGGCCTCTGCCGAAAAACGGGAAACGATCTACCTGAAAACGGGAAGCGATCTCCAGGTGCCTTGTACCGCACCAGGTCGTCGCTACTCGTGAACAGCCCACAGACGACTGTTCTTGAGTAGCTCTCAAGGATCGTCCCGAGATCCCGTTCAGCCGAAAGGCTGGGCGGGATCTCGGCGTTTGCGGGGTGTGGTCGCGGCTGTGAGGACCCGGCGCCGCGGGCGTTCCTTCTCGGCCTTCGGCGCGGCGGGACACACGGGGGCCGGGTGCGGAGCGTCCACGACTTCGGTGTGTTCGTGCACCTCGACGGCGAACCGGCCGGTCAGTGCACCGGGTTCGTCAGGGGCCCCGAACTGGGCTGGACGTGGATCGACCATCCCGCGGACGCCGTCACGGCGGGGTCAGCGGGTCGTCGGCGAGATCATCGACGTCGACACCCGGCGCGGACAGGTGCGACTGTCGCCGAAGGCTCTCCGGGAGGACCCGCTCGTCCCCTTCGCCGACCGAGCGGGCATGGTCACGACCGGGCAGGTCACCAAGCTGGTCCCGCTCGGGGCTCTCGTCCGCATCGCCGACGGCGTCGAGGGCTTCGTGCACATCACCGCGTTCCGCGACGAGCCCGTCGAGCACCCCGGCCAGGTCGTGAGCGAGGGCGACGGGATCACCGTACGGATCGTCGAGGTCGACCTACCCCGAGGAGGCCGCGCGAACCGCCGCGGTGATCTCGGTGGTCTGCTGGGCGCTCCAGCCGGGGGCCAGTCGGCCGGTGGCCGTGCCGACGAGGGCCGGGGCGTCGGAGCCGTCCGCCTCGGCGACGACCGGCTTGCCCGGTTCCGTCACGGCGAGGAACCCGGGCGCCGGCGGGAAGCCGCGGCCGGGTCCGGGACGGAGCGGGGACCGGATCGGGAACGGCGAGGCCCATGGTGGTCCCGACCGAGTCACCCGACCCGAGAGGGCAGCACCGTGATCTCCACCCTTGCTCCGCCCCCCGCGGATGCGTACGCCGGTCTCCGGACCGGTCTCGACCAGCTCAAGGCGGAGGGCCTGTACCGCGACTTCGTCGCCTGCTCCTACCTCGCGGAGGACCGGGGGCACGCGCTGCACCAGGGCCGCCGCATCCAGGTGTGGTGCACCAACGACTACCTGGGCATGAGCCAGCACCCCGACGTGATGCGCGCCCAGATCGCCTCCACCCTGCGGCACGGCACGGGCAACGGCGGTTCCCGCAACATCGCGGGGACCAGCGAGGCGCATGTGGAGCTGGAGGCGCTGCTCGCCGTCTGGCACGCCAAGGAGCGCGCACTGATCTTCACGAGTGGCTACGTGGCCAACGTGGAGACGCTGGCCACACTGCTGCGCGCCGCGCCGGAGACCATGGTCTTCTCGGACGCGCTCAACCACCGCTCGCTGATCGAGGGCGTGCGGACCTCCGGCAACGACAAGCACATCTTCGCCCACAACGATCTGGTGGACCTGGAACTGGCCCTCGCCGCCCAGCCCCTGGAGCGCCCGAAGCTGATCGTCTTCGAGTCGGTGTACTCCATGGACGGCGACATCGCGCCCGTCCGCGAGATATGCGACCTGGCCGAGCGCTACAACGCGCAGACCTATCTGGACGAGACCCACGCGATCGGGGTCCTCGGACCCACCGGGGCAGGCGTCTGCGAGGCGATCGGCGAGAGCCGGGCCACCTTCGTCCAGGGCGTGTTCGGCAAGGCCGTGGGGACCACCGGCGGGTACGTGGCCGGCCCCGACGTCCCGCTGGACTACGTGCGGTCCTCCGCGCCGGGGTTCATCTTCACCACGACCATCCCGCGGGCCTCACTGGACGCCGCCCTGGCGAGCCTCGCCGTGATCCGGAGCGCCGAGGGCGCCCGGATGCGGGAGGACCTGCGCGCCAACGCCGACCTGATGCGCGACCGGCTCACCGGGGCGGGCATCGCCCACGTCCCCGCGCCCACCCACCTCATCCCGGTCCTGGTGCCGGGCGGGGACCGCGTCAAGCGCGTCTCCCGCAGGCTGCTCGACGCGTTCTCCGTCTACGTGCAGCCCATCAACTTCCCTTCGGTGCCGAAGGGGGGCGAGCGCTTCCGGGTGACCGTCGCCCCCTTCCGCACGGAGGAACAGATCGACGGGTTCGTCGAGGCGCTCGCGCGGTGCCTGGCGGACGACCCGAGCTGACCGACTTCCCGATCCCGTACGAGGAGAGGCAACCAGCATGACGACCATGACGGACACCGGCATCCGCATCAACGACCTCACGCCCTTCATCGGCGCCGAGATGACCGGTGCGACGTACCAGGACCTCCAGGACCCCGCGCTCTGGGACAAGGTGACGACACTGCTGCACGAGCGGGAGCTGGTCGTCGTCCGCTCCCTGGACATCACCCCGGAGCAGCAGATCGAGCTGGCGAGCCGTATCGGCCGGCCCATCCCCTTCCTGATGGCGAAGTACCGCCACCCGGACCACGAGGAGATCATGATCTCCTCCAACGCCAAGAAGAACGACATGGCGATCGGCGTCGCGCGGGTCGGCAACTTCTGGCACCAGGACTCCTCCTACCAGCAGACGGCGCCGCCCTACACGATGCTGCACGGCATCGACGTGCCGGGCGCCAGCGGCCACACCCTCTACGCCAACGCGGCCGACGTCTACGACCGCCTGCCCGCGGAGTGGAAGGAGAAGGTCGAGGGCCGTACCGCGGTGCACACCGTCTCCAAGCGCCAGCGGATCTCCGCCGAGCACGCCGGGTTGTCCATCGCGGAGTTCAGGGCGCTGGTGGAGGAGCAGCACCCGCCCGTCCGGCACCCGCTGATCAAGACGGACCCCACCACCGGCCGCCGCTACGTCTACGGCGCGCCGGAGTACCTGGAGCGCGTGATCGGCTTCGACGCGAACGAGAACGAGGAGTTCCTCGCGTTGCTGGACCGGCTGATCCAGGACCCCGCACGGGTCTACGAGCACCGGTGGACCCCGCGTGACCTGGTGGTCTGGAAGTGCGAGCTCACCTACCACGCGGCCACCCCGGTGCAGCCGGGCGTCGATCGCACGGTGCACCGCGTGAGCATCGGGGCGAGGGAACCGTGGGCGGCATAGTCGACTTCGACGTGTGCCTGCCGTCCGCGACGGCGGACATCCGGGACATGCACCAGGTCTCGGGTGTGCCCGTCGCGGACCTCGCGGCCATCACCCACACCCGGTCGTTCCCGGTCCTCGGGGAGGGCGAGACGGCGTCGGGGCTGGCTACGAGGGCGGCCTCCCGGCTGCTGGAGCGGCTGGGGACCGACCGCTCGGCCGTCCGCGAGGTGATCTACGCGGGCTCCGGCGAGTGGGACACCCCGTTCTGGTCGCCGGCCGCCAAGGTGGCCGACGAACTGGGCATCAGGAACGCGCACTGCTACGAGATCACGAACTTCTGCAACGCCGGCCTGACCGCGATCCGCCTGGCGGCCGATTCCGCCGCGACCGGGCCGGGCGCGTACACCCTCGTTCTCCTCGGCGACCGTCTGAGCAGGATGGTGGACTACGGCGACCCGGATTCCAAGGCCCTCTTCAACTTCGGTGACGCGGGTGCGGCGGTACTGCTGGCGAGTGACGGCTGCGCCTTCCGCGTCCTCCACTCGGCGATGCGCACCGATCCCCGCTGGTCCGACTACTACCGGGGCGAATGGCGCGACGGCCGGGTCGTCATCCGGCGGGGCGCGCACCGGCGGGGCCTCGCCGCCGCCTACGTGGAGAACTTCACCCGCCTGGTCCGCGAGACGCTGACGGCGACCGGACGGGACATCGGCGACGTCGCCTGGTTCCTGATCAACCAGGGTGACAAGGGGATGCACGAGCGCCTGCTGAAGGTCCTCGGCGTCCCCGCCGAACGCAGCGTCTTCAACTACGGAAGGCTCGGCCACATGGGCGGAGCCGACACCCTGATCGCCCTGGACGACCTCATGGGGGAGAAGAGGCTCCGCGAGGGGGATCTGATCCTGCTGGCCACCAGCGCCATGGGATTCAGTTGGGGCGTCACAGCCTTGGAGTACTCCGGATGAAGGTCCTCGTGATCCACCAGGTGCCCTACCGCAAGATCTCCTACCACCTCGGCGTCGACCACGACCTGCACGACGTGACGTACATCGGCCGGCCCGCGTCGTTGCGGCAGATCCCCGGCGGCCTGCGCTGCTCGCGCATCCCGCTGGACGGGGACGACGGCCTGGTGGCCGGTGTGACGGCGCGGGTCCACCCGTCCGACGGGTACGACAAGGTCCTGTCGCTGTCGGAGTTCGGGATCCTGGAGGCGGTGTGCGTCCGCCGCCGCCTGGGGCTGCCCGGCCCGTCGGCCGCGCGGGTCGAACTCGTCCGGGACAAGGTCCGGATGAAGGAGGCCCTGGCGGGGTCGGGGATCAGGCACCCCCGCTTCCTGAGCGCGCCTCCCGCCCGCGGGCCGCTGCCGTGGAGCGGGAGGACCGTGCTCAAGCCCCGCTCGGGGGCCTCCAGCGAGGGCGTCCTCGTACTGGAGACCGCCCGCGAGGCCCTCGGCGCGTACCGGAGCCTGCCCGACCCGGCCGGCTACCAGCTCGAAGAGCACATCGAGGGCGACATCCTGCACATCGACGGGCTGATGCAGGACGGCGGGTTCCTGGAGCTGGCCGCCAGCCGGTACGTCAACAAGCCGGTGGAGTTCGCCGGCGGCCTGCCCCTGGGCTCGCACCAGACGCCCCTGACCGAGGCCCACCGCGACCTCGCGCGGGAGGTGTCGCTCGCCCTCGGCCTCGAGGACGGCTGCGTCCACCTGGAGGCGTTCCACACGGCCGACGACGAGCTGGTCTTCCTGGAGGTCGCCAACCGGGTCGGCGGGGCCGGTGTGGTCACCGCCCACGAGCGGCGTTACGGCGTCCACCTGCCGTCCCACGAGATCGCCGTACGCCTGGGCCTGGAGCGTCCGCCGACGGCCCGGCCCAGCGGCCGCTACCACGGTTGGCTGGCCTTCCCCGGCCACCACCTCCCCGCCGGGACCGCCGAGGTCGTCCTCCCCGACGGCCTGGCCGACCACCCCTGCGTCGACCGGCTCCACGTCCTGCCCGCCGACCGTCCCCTGCCCGACCACATCACCTACCAGGAATGGGAGTGCCCGGTGTTCATCGAGGCCTCGCACACCGACGCCGAGGAGCTGGGCCGGTTCCTGCGCGCCTGCGCGGACGGCATCACCGTCTCCTCCGGGGCCCGTGTCCCCGCCGAGCTGGGGAGCGCGGTATGACCCGCCACTATCCGACCGACCTCCTGCTGGCCGTGGGCCGCGTCCAGCGGGACCTGGCGGCCGACGCGGCGTCCCCGGTGGCGCGACTCCTGAAGGAGGCCGGCCTTCTCGAACTCGGCTGCCTGCTGGACGGCGACGCGATGGCCCAGGCCCTCGACGAGGCGCTCGGCGGGCTGAGCCAGTTCCCGTGGCGCCCGCTCGTCGACACCGGCGACGTCTGGGAGCAGGCGCCGGTGGGCCGCGTCGTCCTCGACGACGACAGGGCCGGCAACACGCTGCGGGGGCTGCTGCTGGCCTGGGCGTTGGGCAACGCGGTCACCGTCCGCACCTCCGGCCCCGCTCTGTGGCGCGCCGTGTTCGAGGTGCTGCGCGAGCCGGGGTTCCCGCTGCCGCCGGCCGAGGTGGCGGCGCCGGGCGCCGACGTGGAGGGCGTCGTGGTCACGGTCCCCGACCTGGTGGTGCTCCCCGGCGACCCGGCGGTCCCGTCGGGGGAGCTGTTCGCGGGGTCCGAGCGCCCAGGAGTGCCCTCGGTCCGCATCCGGCTCGCGGCCGGGCAGGACGGCCCGCACGCGCCCGTCGCGGACATCGACTGCCGTGCGCCCTGGTTCCGGGAGCTGTTCACCTCCGTCTACCTGGCCGGCACCTCGCTGGAAGCCGCGCGCCGCGCCGACCCCGACGGGGCGTCACGCATGGACGCCCGCATCCGCTACCTCGTGGGGATGGCCCGCAGGACGGCCCACTACCGCGACCTGCCGCAGGTCGGCGGGATCGCCGACCTGGGCCGGCTGCCCGTCCTGGAGAAGGCGACGCTGGAGGCCGAGTCGCTGCCCCGCGGCCGGGCCATGTCCAGCGGCGCCCCGCCCAGCGGGGAGGTGCTGCGCAGCGGGGCCTCCGGCGGGGAGCCGCGGTACATCGTGTACGCGCGGACCGACTGGGAGAACATGGTCCGGGAGGCGATCCCGCTCCTGCGGGCGCTGGGCGTCCACAACGGGGACCGGGTCCTCAACGCGCTGGTCGGAGGGGGCCTGTACGGCGGCCTCATGACGACGTCCAGCGAGCTGACCCGGATGCCGGTGGAGGCGTTCTCCGCGGGCCAGCAGGTCACCGCGGACCTGATGGTGATGCTGGTCCGCGACTTCTCGGTGAACGTCCTGCTGGGCCAGCCCGCCGTGGTCCTGCCCCTGCTCAGGGAGGCCCGGCGGCGGGACCCCGGCCTGCGGCTGGAGAAGGTCGTCTACGGCGGCACCCCGATGACCGAGTCCGACAAGCGGTGGCTGCGCGAGGAACTCGGCACGCGGTCCATCACGAGCATCCTGGCGGCCAACGACGGAGCGCAGATCGGGTACCAGTGCGATCGGCTCGGCGGCACGCTGCACCACGTCAACGACGACTACAACCTCGTCGAGGTGGTCGACGACGACGGCGCCCCCCTGCCGGACGGCGCGAGCGGACACCTGCTGATCACGGCGATGCAGAAGTTCGAGGGCCCCCTGATCCGCTACCGCATCGGCGACATGGGCAGGGTGACCGTGCGCGACTGCCCCTGCGGGGTCTTAGGCCGGGTCCTGGAGTACCTCGGACGCAGCGACGGGCTCCTGAAGTTCAAGTCGGTGACGGTCCACTACGGCGACATCCTCGCCGCGCTGGAGACGTTCCAGGTGTCCCAGCTCCAGGCGGAGCTGTCGACGCGGGAGGGCACCGAGACGCTGGTGCTGCGCACCGAGTCGCGCGCGGAGCTGGACCCGGCCGTCCTGCGGGCCGCCCTCGCCGACGCCTTCCCGGAGCTGAGCGACGCCCACCTGTACGACGGCGGACTGCGGATGTTCGAGCTCGTGGTCGAGTGCCGCTCCGAAGGGGCGCTGGAGCGGAATCCGGTCAGCGGCAAGATCCGGACCGTGATCGACCGCCGGCTGAACTGACGGCACCCACCCCGGCGGTCCGCGCCCTCCCGCAGCCCTCCCCTTCTCTCCTCTCCTCCCTCCTCCTCTCCTCCCCACACTCCTGGAGCCCTGTGATGCCGCAGACGGCACGTTTCGTCCAGCAGGTGAGCCGCCCCAGCGGCCGGCCCACCGGCGCCGAGTTCGTCTTCACCGAGGAACCGGTGCCGGTCCCGGCGCCGGGCACCGCACTGGTGGAGAACATCCTGCTCTCCGTCGACCCGTACATGCGGGAGAACATGGACGGCGGCTGGGACCTGTCCACCCCGCTGGAGGGCCGGTCCATCGGCCGGGTGACCGACTCCAGGACCGACGGCCTGGCCGAGGGCGACCTGGTCTTCCACCGCCAGGGGTGGCGCACCCACGCCGTCGTCGGGCCGGAGGACGTACGCGTCCTGCCGCGGACCCCCGGCGTACCGCCCGAGGCGTACCTGGGCGTTCTCGGCGGCACCGGCCTCACCGCCTACGTCGCCCTCACCCGCATCGCCCGACTCGTCCCCGGCGAGACGGTGTACATCTCCGCGGCCGCGGGGGGCGTAGGCAGCGCGGCCGGGCAACTGGCGCGGCTGATGGGGGCGGGCCGCGTGGTCGGCAGCGCCGGCTCCCCGGCCAAGGTCCGCTTCCTCACCGAGGAGTTGGGCTTCGACGCCGCGTTCGACCACCGCGACGGCCGGCTCGCCGAGCAACTGGCGAAGGCGGCGCCCGACGGTGTCGACGTGTACGTCGACAACGTGGGCGGCGAGCACCTGGAGGCCGCGATCGGGGCGATGCGCGACTTCGGGCGGATCGCCTGGTGCGGCGCGATCGCCCAGTACGACGCGGGCGAGCCGCCGGCCGCGCCGCGCAACCTGTTCGACCTGGTCGAGAAGAGCATCCGGCTCGAAGGCTTCCTCGTCCGCAACCACCGTGACGCGCAGGACCAGTTGGAGCGGCTGCTGCTGCCCGCCCTCGCCTCCGGCGCGGTCACTGACCGGCACACGGTCACCGAGGGGTTCGACCGGATCGTCGACGCGTTCCTGGGGATGCTCGACGGCCGGAACACCGGCAAGGCGACGGTCCGGGTGGTGGCGGGATGATTCTGCGGGACACCACGGCGCGCACCATGCTCGGCTCGATGCTCGTGTCGAGCATCGGCATGGGCCTGTACACACTGGCACTGGGGCAGACGCTGTTCCAGCAGACCGGGGACGCCCAGGCGTTCGCCATGATCTTCGCCCTCCAGGGCCTGGGGGCGGTGGTGGTGCTCCCCTTCTCCGGGCCGCTGGTCGACGCCTTCGATTCCAGGACCGTCTACGTGCTCTGCAGTCTCCTGCGGGCCCTGACCGTGGGCGTCATCGTGGTGGCCCTCTCCGTGGGCGACGGCGAGGTGGTGGCCGTCGTGGGCACGGCCGCGGTGTTCCTGGCGGCCTTCGACAACGTGCAGCGCACCGCCTTCTTCAAGTTCACCGCGCACCACATCGCCGGGGACCGCGCCGTGGCCTTCAACAGCCTGATCGGCATCGCGATCCAGGCCGGCAGCCTGATCGGCATGGCGGCGCTCGGCCTGGTCCTGATGGTCGGCACGGCCAACCAGGCGCTGCTGGTCGACGTGGCGGTCTCCCTCGTGGCCGCCCTGGTGGTCTCGCGGCTGCGGGCGCCGCGCCAGGAGTCGACGGGGCGGCTGCGGGACGCCACCCTGCGGTCGGCCCTGCCGGACATGCTGCGGGACTGGGCGGGCCTCTTCCGCCGGCACCGCCATGAGGCGGTGGTGTTCGGGATGGTGCTGATGTGCGCGGGTGACTTCGTGTACTCCTACAGCCTCTCCACCCTGGTGGTCCCCCTCGTCGACGCCTGGCACGGCGGGCAGCCGTGGGCGGTGTCGGTCCTGGAGGGGACCCTGGGCGCCGGGATGATCGCGGCGACCTTCTTCACCCGCTGGACGGTCCGCCTGGCGCTGCTGCCGGTCTGGGTGTCGCTGCAGGCGGTGATCGCCGCGGGGCTCGCCTTCACCACCACCCCGGCCCTGCACTACGTCGGGTTCTTCCTGGCCGGTTTCGCCAACCTGAACGCCATCACCCTCCTCCTGACCCTCCTGCAGCGGCAGGCCGGTCCGCTGGACAAGGCGAAGATGGCATCGCTGCGCCTGCTGGCGATCGGCCTGGGCACCGCCGCCCTGATGCCGGTGCTGGGGATGGCCGCCCGGCACTCGCTCAACGCCGCCTTCCTCGCCATCGCCGCCCTGCTGGTGCCGTTCGCGGCGTGCGGTCTCTGGGCCGCGCTCCGCTTCCGGCCCCGAGCCGCGGACGGGGCGAAGGACGGGGCCGAACCGCGGCCGGAGCTGGTCCCCGCCTGACCGCCCGCCCGTCCCGCCACCCCCTCCGCCGACTCCCCAGGAGACGCCATGCTCTCGTTCCAGCCGACCCCGCCCCCGCGGACGGTTCCCTCCCTGCCGCCGCTCTTCGCCGACCGGACGCACCGGATGGTGCCCTCCGAGACCAGGGCGCTCTTCTCGATGGCCGCGCGGGAGGACGTCGTCTCCCTCGCCGGGGGGATGCCCAGCCCCGACGCCCTGCCCGCGGCGGCCCTGCGCGCGGTCCTCCACGAGGTGCTCGCCACCGAGGGCCCGAGCGTCCTGCAGTACGGCTCCGCGCAGGGCGACCCGGTGCTGCGCGAGCAGATGTGCGAGGTCATGGCGGCCGAGGGCGTCGCGGCATCGCCGGACGAGGTCCTGGTCACCGTGGGATCGCAGCAGGCGCTCGACCTGGTGGCCCGCGTCTTCGTGGATCCGGGGGACAGCGTGGTGACCGAGGGGCCCACCTACGTCACCGCGCTCAGCACCTTCGCCGCCCACCAGGCCCGGATCGTCGAGGTCGCCATGGACGGGAACGGAGTGGTCCCCCAGGCGCTGGCCGACACCTTCGCCCTGCTCGCCGCCGAGGGGCGGCCGGCCAAGCTCTTCTACACGGTGCCGACCTTCCAGAATCCCACCGGCCGGGTCCTCGGCGCGGACCGGCGGACGGAGGTGCTGGCCGTCTGCCGGCGCGCCGGCGTCCTGGTCGTCGAGGACAACCCGTACGGGCTGCTGCACTTCGGCGAGCAGCCGCACCGGGCCCTGTGCGCCGACGCCCCCGACGGGGTGGTCTACCTGGGATCGTTCTCCAAGACCCTCGCACCCGGCCTGCGCGTGGGCTGGGCCCGTGCTCCGCGTCCCGTCGCCGCCAAGCTGGTCCTGGCCGCGGAGAGCGCGATGCTCTCCCACTCGCGGCTCACCCAGCGGGCGGTGAGCCGGTTCCTGAGCACCACGTCCTGGCAGGGGCACCTCGACGCCGCCAGGAGCCTGTACCGCGACCGCCGCGACGCCATGCTCACCGAGCTGGCCGCCACCATGCCGGACGGCGTGTCGTGGACGGTGCCCGCCGGGGGGTTCTTCGTCTGGCTGACCCTGCCGGACGGACTGGACGCGCGGGCGATGACGCCCCGCGCGATCGAGGGCGGGGTGGCCTACGTGCCGGGCGCCGGCTTCCACACCCGCGGTGGCGAGCGCAACCTGCGGCTCTCCTACTCCTACCCCTCCGTGCGCCAGGTCGGGGAAGGCGTCCGCCGGCTGTCGGACGTCATCCGGGCCGAGGCGGCCGGCGTCGGCGCGGTCCGCCCGCGGGAAGCGGTGGCGCGATGACCGGCCGCCCCACCGACGGCCTGCTGGACGACGCACGGGCCCTCCACGACGACCTGGTCCGGCTCAGGCGGACCCTGCACGCCAGGCCCGAGGTGGGACTGGACCTGCCGCACACCCAGGAAGCCGTGCTCCGGGACCTGGACGGGCTGGGGCTGGAGATCACCACGGGCCGGGGGCTCAGCTCCGTGACCGCGGTGCTGCGCGGCGCCCGGCCCGGCCCGACCGTGCTGCTGCGGGGCGACATGGACGCCCTGCCGGTGGTCGAGCGCACCGGACTGGGCTTCGCCTCGGACAACGGGGCCATGCACGCCTGCGGGCACGACCTGCACACCGCGATGCTGGCCGGCGCCGCCCGGCTGCTCGCCCACCGCCGGGACCGGTTGGCCGGCGACGTCGTCCTGATGTTCCAGCCCGGCGAGGAGGGGTACGACGGGGCGCGCCACATGCTGGAGGAAGGGGTCCTGGACGCGTCGGGGTCCCGGCCGGTGGCCGCCTACGCCCTGCACGTCACCGCGTCCGGGCGGCCGTCGGGCCGCTTCAGCGCCAGGGGCGGCCCGACCATGGCCGCGGTCGACAACCTGTCCGTCACCGTCCGCGGGGCCGGCGGGCACGGGGCGATGCCCCACACGGCGAAGGACCCGGTGCCGGTGGCCTGCGAGATGGTGGTCGCGATGCAGACGAGGGTCACCCGCGCATTCGACGTCTTCGACCCCGTCGTGGTGACGACCGGTTCCTTCCACGCCGGCACCCGGAACAACATCATCCCGGACACCGCGGTCTTCGAGACCACGGTCCGCACGTTCTCCCCCGAGGCCCGAGCCCGCGCCGAGCGGACCCTGGCCGAGGTGTGCCGCGGGGTGGCCGCCGCGCACGGGGTCGAGGCGGAGGTGCGGTGGCGCCCCCTGTACCCGGTGACCGTCAACGACCCGGACGAGGTGGACACCGTCGCCCGTACCGTCGCCGAGCTGCTCGGCGAGGACGGCTACGAGACCCTGCCCCGGCCGATGACCGGCTCCGAGGACTTCTCGCGGGTCGTCGACGAGGTCCCCGGAGCGATGGTCTTCCTCGGCGCCACGCCTCCCGGAGCCGACCCCGGCACGGCGCCCGACAACCACTCCCCGCTCGCCGACTTCGACGAGTCCGTGCTCGGCACGGGGGCCGCCGTCTACGCGGCGCTCGCCGCCGGCCGTCTGCACGCCCCCCGCACCGACGACCCCGATCCGTCCGGCGAGGCCGGGCGACGAAGGAGGCGGCCATGACGCGCAGACCGTGCAGGGTCCTGCTGCTGGCCCCCGACGCCGGACTGGTCCGTGCCGTCTCGGACTCCGGGCTGGAGGCGTGGACGCTCCACCGCGCGGGGACGGACACCGCCCGCGACGGCCGGGGCGGTGTGCCGCCGGAGCGGACCCTGACCGACGAGGACCCCGCGCGGACGCTGCGGGACCTGGCCGCGGACGTCCGCGCCGGCCACGGCATGGACTTCGTCCTGTGCGGCGGCGGCGCCGAACCCGCCCTCGTCGACGTCCTGCGGGAGCTCGTCCCCTCGCCGGAGCGGACGGGAGCCTGGCCGCCGGACCGGGCCGAACTGCGCCGACTCCTCGGCGGGGACCCCGCTCCGGCCCACGACCCCGCCGCGCCGGTGTGCCACGTCGACACGGTGTCCGTCGGAGGGATGCACCTCCTGCTGGGCATCGAGTGGCCGGGCTCCCCCGCGCGGTTCGGGGAGGCGGAGCGGGGCGGTGTGCGGGAGACGGTCCGCAGCGCCCTGGACTCGATCGGGCACGAGTCGGGAGGGATGCGGACGAGCGTGGCGCTCACTCCCGCGGGCCCGTGCCCGGTGGAGATGGCGGGAACGCCGTTCCTGGTCGCTTCCCTCGGAGCGGGAACGATGCGGTAACGCCTCGGGAACGGCTCCGGGCACCTTGGGACCCATCGAGAGCGGGCCGGAGACCCCGGACCGCCCACCACGTCCCACCGACCTCCACAGGAGCGGAACATGAGCGAGAACCCGAGCGGCGCCCCGGTCCGGACCGCACGCGGCGTCGCCGGCGTCGTCGCGGCCCTCATGATGACCGGACTGGCGCTCACGGTGGTCACCGGGCAGGCCGCGCCGGTGGGCGGCGCCGCGGACGCCACGGTCGTGCTGGCCACCAACGCCGGTCCCGCCGCGCCGCCCGTCACCCCCTGAGCCGCCGGCCGGCGGGCCTGTCGGCTCAGGCGCAGACGGTCCGCGGACCGTGGACGCCCATGAACGTGTAGAGACGGGCCGCCTCGGCGCGGTGCCCCTTCGCGGCCTCCCCGTCGCCCAGAGCGTCCAGGGCCCGTGCGAGACCGGTCAGCGCGGACGCCTCCTCCGACCGGAAGCCCATGTCCACGGCGGCCCGGTGGGCGTGGCGGTGCAGCTCCACGGCCGACTCGTACGCACCCAGCGCGGACCGCAGGTGCCCGACGATGTTCTCCACCTCCGTGAGGCGCACCGGGGTCGCCCCGGTACGGGCCAACTCCAGCGCACGCACCGCGAAGCCCTCGGCCTGGACGTTCCTCCCCCGTGCGTGCGCCACGCGGGCGGACAGCGCGAGCACCAGGCCGACGTCTCCCGGAGCCGTCCGCGTCTCGCTCAGCCCTCGCGCCTCCGCCAGATTCGCGTCGGCCTCCTCCAGCTCCCCGAGCCCCACCTGGGCGAAGGCCAGGTCCGTCAGCGACATGACCAGGTTCCCGTGGTAGCCGATGGAGCGGCTGATCTCCACGGACCGGCGGGCCGTCTCGGCGGCCTCGGCGTGCCGGCCCCACTTCTCGTACAGCGTGCTCAGCGTGGACAGCCCCTCCGCCTCGGCGCGGCCGGCGCCCAGCTTGGCGGACCGGGCGACGGCCTCGCCCAGCAGGGCCAGCGCCTCCTCGTACCGGCCGAGCATCGAGGCGAGGAGGCCGATGATCGATTCGCTGTGGGCCTGGATGTGCCGGTCCCCCAGGGACACGGCGACCTCCCTGGCCTCCTGCGCGGCCTCCAGGCCGCTCTCGAACCGGCCCACCTTCCAACAGGCCACCCCGACGTTCGACAGGGTGACGCAGAGCAGTGGGGGATCGTCCAGTCCGCGGACGGCGGCCAGCGCCGTCCGGCCGACGTTCCACAGGTCGTCGAACTGTCCGCGCGCGTTGAGGTGGAAACTGAGGTTGCGGGTGAGGCAGACGGTGTGGCGGCGCAGACCGTGCCGTTCCGCCAGCGAGACGGCCGCCAGCAGCCCGCCGTGTTCCCGGTCGAACCAGGACCGGGCCGCCTCGGCGTCCGGCCAGGAGGGCAGGCTTCCCGCATGGGGCGGTATGCCGGTGCGGCGCTGCTCACGGCCGGGGAAGAGGATCCGGCAGGCCTCGTCCGTCGCCGTGAGGTAGTAGCCGAGCAGCCGCTCCACGGCCGCCGTGTCGTGGTCCGCCGTCGCGGGGCCGAACAGGCTCCGGGCGAAGCTGCGCACCAGGTCGTGGAGGGTGTAGATGCCGAACCCCGGCTGCTGGACCAGCCGCATGTCCAGCAGGATCTCCAGAGTCGACTCGGCGTCCTGCACGTCGGTGCCGAGCAGGGCGGCCGCCGAGTGGACGTCGATGCCGGCGCTCGGGTGGAGCCCGAGGGTGCGGAACGCGGCACGCTGCCGCACGTTCAGCGCCATGTAGGACAGGTGCAGGGTCGCGGCGACGCTGCGCTGCGGGGAGCGCAGCTCGTCGAGTCTGCGGGTCTCGTCGCGGAGCCGTTCGGCGAGGTAGCGCAGAGTCCACGAGGACCGGTTGCGCAGCCGGGCGGTGGCGATGCGCAGGGCGAGGGGGAGGTGCCCGCAGAGCTCGGCCAGTTCGGCCGCCGACTCCGGCTCGGCCTCGACCCGGTCCGCCCCGAGGGTCGCCGCGACCAGGGCGGCGCTGTCCCCGGGCGTCATGAGCCCGACGGGCACCCATCTGACGCCGTCGAGGTCCAGCAACCGGGACCGGCTCGTGATCAGGACCAGGCAGCCCGGAGACGCGGCGAGCACAGGGGTCACCTGCTCGGCGTAGGCCGCGTTGTCCAGGAGCAGCAGCAGCCGGCGCCCGGCGACGGTGGCCCGCCACAGGTTGGCCCTGGCCTCCGTGTCGCCGGGGATGCGGTCGTCGCCGACGCCGAACGAGCGCAGCAGGTGGTCGAGGGCCGCGCCGGGCGACACCGGGGGCTGCTCCCCCGGAGTGAACCCGTGCAGGTCCACGTAGAGCTGGCCGTCGGGGAACCTGTCGGCGAGATGGTGGGCGGCCCACACCGCGAGCGAGGTCTTCCCCGAACCGCCCATGCCGTCCACGGCCACGACCCGAGTGGACCGCTCGTCGGCCGCGTCGGCCGCGTCGACGCAGGCCAGCAGCTCGGCCAGCTCCTTGGAGCGGCCGGTGAAGTCGGACAGCGCCTGGGGCAGGGTGCAGACCCGGAGCGGGGGGGGGGGGGGGGGCGCCCCCCGCGGGGGGGGGGGGGGGGGGGGGGAACAAAAAGGGGGGTTGCCGCAGGCGTGCTCTTTCAGGCCCGGCCGCTGGGGTGCGGATCCAACCCAAAC
>NZ_JBVJCD010000044.1:0-47564 GCF_055588985.1 Streptomyces sp. NPDC041970 | reverse complement strand
CACCCCCCCCCACCCCCCCCCCCCCCCCCCCCCCCCTCCCCCCCCCCCCCCCCCCCCCCCCCTCCCCCTGCTCCCCCCCCCCCCCCCCCCCCCCCCCCCCCCCACGCCGGGGGCGGGCCGGGAATGACACGGGGCGCGCGCGGGTTGGGGTGCTGCATGGCACCTGACCGCGAGCCCCGCGTACTGCGCTACACCGCCTTCTCCGACGACCCCGCCGGCGGCAATCCCGCGGGCGTCGTCCTGGACGCCTCGGGGTGGGACGAGCCGCACATGCGGACCGTCGCGGCGGAGCTGGGCTACAGCGAGTCGGCGTTCCTCACGGAGCGGACCGGCGAAGGGGCCTACACGATCCGCTACTTCAGCCCGAAGGCCGAGGTCCCCTTCTGCGGCCACGCCACGGTCGCCACCGCGCTCGCCCTGGCCGAACGGGACGGACCGGGCGGACTGGTGTTCACCACGGTCGCCGGCACGGTGCCGGTCGACGTCGTCCGCGAGCGCGGCGAACTGCGCGCCACGCTGACCAGCGTGACCCCGTACGTCGCGGAGGTCGACGCGGCGGACCTGGCGGAGGCGCTGGCCGCGCTGGACTGGGCGGCCGCCGACCTGGACCCGGCCCTGCCGCCCCGGATCGCGTACGCGGGGGCCCGCCACCTGGTGCTGGCCGCGGCGACGCGCGAGCGGCTGGCGGACCTGGACTACGCCTTCGCCCGGCTCGAAGCGCTCATGCACCGGCTCGACCTGACCACCCTGCAACTGGTCTGGCGCGAAGGGCCGGACGTCTTCCACGTACGCGACCCGTTCCCGGTGGGCGGGGTGGTCGAGGACCCGGCGACGGGCTCGGCGGCGGCCGCCTTCGGCGCGTACGCCCGCGAACAGGGCCTCGTACCGGAGGCGGCCGTGCTCACCCTGCACCAAGGGGCGGACATGGGCCGCCCCGGCGTCCTCACGGTCGAGCTGCGCGCGGGCGACCCGCGGGTGCGGGTGAGCGGAACGGGCGTCCGGATCGGCTGACGGCCGGGGGCGGGGGCGGTCGCCGCGCCGGGGGCGGCGGTGGCCGCGGCGGTACGAGGGGTGGCGGTGGGGCCGGTTCTGGCGGTGGTGCGGGCGGGGCGGCCGGTGCGGGTGGGGCGGCCGGTCGGCGTCGCGCTTGAGCGGTGGGGCGCGGCGCCCGGTCGGTGGGACGCGGCGCCCGGTCGATGGGGCACGGCGCCCGGTCGGTGGGGCGCCGGTCAGCCGGCGGGCCCCCCGGCCGAGGAGACGCGGGCGTACCAGTGCTCGGTCTCCTCCGGGTCGAGGACGCGCTCCAGCAGGACCTCGCCGCGCATTCCGGGGAGGACGCGGCCCGCGGGCCAGGACCGCCGGCAGGACGGCGCGTCCAGCACCAGCAGGCGTACGCCGTCGACGCGGGGGATGTCGGCCGGGACGCCCTCGTTCCGGATCGGGCTGCCGTCCGGGGCCGTCAGGTCGAAGGAGCCCACGGTGTCCACCTGGCCCGGAGTCTCCCGGCACACGGCCGCCTCCTGGGGCGAGGGGGCGCGGCCCTCGACGTGGCCGCCGCCGACGAGGGTGTCGGCGAGCAGGGTGTGCAGTTGGAAGGTGTCCCCGATGCCGGAGATGCGGAGCAGGTAGCCGGTGCCGGTCGCCCGGTGGAGGGCCACGAGCGGTTCGTCGTCCAGCACCCGCAGGGCGTGGGACAGGTCCGCGAACTCCGCGCCCGACGCCTCCTCCACCACGCGCAACCGCCGCAGCAGCGCGTCGCGGTCGCCGGTCCCCCGGCGCACCTCGGGGTCGTTCAGCACCGCGACGGCGGCCATCTCCCACTGCCGCAGCGTCCACCAGCCGACGGCCGCCTCGAAACCGGCCCGCTTCACCACGTCCTCGTCGGGCTCGTCGCCGCTCGGGACGGGCAGGGGGCCGCCCCCGGTCCCGGCCCACGCCTCGGTGAACGCCACGGCCTGCTCCAGCGCCGCCCGGAGTCCGGCCAGCACCCCCGGCGCACAGCGCCCGGCGTCCGCGCCGCGCTCGACGCAGGCCCCGACGAGGGCGGCGACGACGGCCCGCGGCATGGGCGGCGTCTGCTCCAGGACGGCGGCGAGCCGCACCCCGCCGGCCAGCAGCTCCGCCTCCTTGGCCTGCCCGAAGGTGTCCTGCAACCGGGCGAACGCCCTACCGGACCGCTTGGCGTCCCGCGCGACCACGGCGGCCTCGAAGTCCGCGACCGCGCCTCCGAACCCGGCTCTACCGAATATCATTCCCGCACTTTATCGACGCGCCGCGCTCCACCGTGAACGCGGTCTCCCGACGACGCCCACCCCGCCGCGGCGCTGCCCCGGCCACCTCCCCTCGCCGCTCCCGCCCGCCTCACCGGACGAACACCCCGGCGCGGGCGGCGGCGACGGCCGCGGCGGCGGCGCGGTCGGCGGCGGCCTCGTCCAACGGGGCGCCACTGGCCAGCAGCCGGTAGTACAGGGGTGCGGAGACGGCCATGACCGTCTCCGCCGGGTCGGTCCCGGCGGGCAGCTCGCCGCGTTCGACGGCCGCTGTGACGCACCCCGCCCACGCGTCGACGCGCACCGCGTAGAAGCGGTGCAGGGCCTCGGCGGTCCGGGGGTCGCAGGTGGCCGCCGCGATGACGGCCGCGAAGAGGGCTCCCTGGCGCGGATCGGTCAGGGTGCGGACCACGAGGCGGGCGTTGGCCCGGAGGTCCTCCGCCAGTGAGCCGGTGTCCGTCCGGGGCAGCGACTGCTCGGCCATGTCCGCCAGCAGGTCGGCCACCAGTCCGGCGGGGGTGGACCAGCGGCGGTAGACGGTCGTCTTGCCGACCTCGGCCCGGCGCGCGACGTCGGCCAGGTCAAGTCGATCGAACCCCTGTTCGGCCAGTACGTCACCGGCCGCGCGCAGCACCGCCTCCCGCACGCGCGCGGTACGGCCGCCGGGGCGCACGGTCCCCGGCTCCGTACCGCCAACACCCCCGCCGTCGACGCGCTCTGCACCCTCAGCACCCATAACGGGACTCCTGTTCCATTAATGACGCCCAAGCTGTTACGGTGCTCCCACCTTAATGGAACCACAGGACCATTAACGTCTCGGCATCCCGCCCAGGAAGGCATCCTCCGCCATGTCCGCACCGTGCACCGCCCCTGATCCCGCGCCTCCCGTCCCCTACGCCCCCGAAGCCCCGGCGGACGCCGAGGCCCCCGGTCCCCGCATGACCGGTCGGCAGAAACTCGTGCTCACCCTGCTGCTCGGCTCGCAGTTCATGATCGCGGTGGACTTCTCGATCCTGAACGTGGCGCTGCCCGTCGTCGGGGAAGGACTCGGCTTCCCCCTCGCCCACCTCCAGTGGATCGCCACGTCCTTCGCGCTCGCCGCCGCCGGATTCACGCTGCTCTTCGGGCGCGTGGCGGACCTCGTCGGCCGCAAGAACGTGTTCCTCGGCGGAATGGCCGTCCTCGGCCTCTCCTCCGCGCTCGGCGGGCTCGCCACCACCCCCGAGGTCCTGCTGACCGCGAGGGTGCTGCAAGGTCTGGCCACCGCGGCCGTCACCCCGGCCGGCCTCGCCCTGCTGACCACCGCGTTCCGGGAGGGGCCGCTGCGCGACCGCGCGCTGGGACTCAACGGGGCCCTCATGTCGGCCGGGTTCACCGCCGGGGCGATCCTCGGCGGGCTGCTGACGGACCTGCTCTCGTGGCGCTGGGCCTTCTTCGTCAACGTACCGGTCGCCGCGCTCGTCGTGCTCCTGGCGCCGTCCGCCATCAGCGACTCCCGCCCCGAACGGCGGCCGAAACTCGACGTGCCCGGCGCCGTCACCGTCACGGGCGGGCTGCTCCTCCTCGTCCTCGGGCTCACCCGAGCCGGGGAGACCGGCTGGACCGCCCCCTCCGCCCTCGCCCCCCTGCTCGCCGGGGCCCTCCTCCTGGCGGCGTTCGTCCGCATCGAACGGCGGGCCGCCGCGCCCCTCGTCCCGATGCACGTCCTGAAGCGCCGCAGCGTCGTGTGGGGGAACGCCGCCGGGCTGATCGCCTTCGTGACGGAGACCTCACTGGTCTTCCTGCTCACCCTCTACCTCCAGGAAGTCCTCGGCTACACCGCGCTCGCCACCGGCCTCGCCTTCGGCGTCCTCGGCGCCGGGACCGTCCTCGGGGGCGTCCTCGGCGGCCGGGCGACGGGCCGGTTCGGCAGCCGGCGCACCATCGTGCTGGGCGGCGTCGTCCAGGCCCTGGCCACGCTCTCCCTGGTGGCGCTGGGCGGCTCCGGGGCCTGGATCTGGCTGCTGCTGGCGGCCACCTTCGTCGGGGGCGTCGGCAATATGCTGATGATCGTCGGCTTCATGGTCACGGCCACCTCGGGGCTGCCGGACGAGGAGCAGGGGCGGGCCACCGGGCTCGCGACGATGACCCAGCAGGTCGGCATCGCCCTCGGCATCCCGGTGATGAGCGCGGTCGTCACCGCCCGGATGGGGGCCGCGACCGGACCGGAGGCGGTTCTGTCCGGGGTCACCACCGCCATCCTGGTGAACTCCGCCCTGGTCCTCGCGGGCGCGCTGGTCGCGGGCCGCTTCCTGGGCGCGGGAGAGCGGACGCCGAGCACGAGGTGAGCGGAGCCGCGGGCGGGGGACGGGGCGCGCGACAGCGGTGAGGCGGGTCCGGCACCGGCGGGCAGGCGGGAGTACGACCGCGGATGAGGCGGTCCGGCGCCGGCGAGGAGACGGGCGTACGACCGCGACGGGCCGGCCCGGATCCGACCGGGGCGGGCGGCCGGAACCGGCCAGGGCGACCGGCGGCGGCACACAACCGCGTACGCGCCGCTGAACACCGAGCGACCCGCGCGTGACCGGACGGCGACGGCGATCTGAACAGCGAGGCGTTACGATCGCGGGCACCGTATCGCACGGTGCCGCACCGCGCGGCGGAGCAACCGGATCGCGCCGAAAAGCGTCACGGAGCACTGCACCGCGCGGCCGTCGCCGCCGAACCAGGAGTACCGATCTTGTCGTCCGCCCCACGCATCGGCGTATCCATCGTGACCATGGGGGACCGCCCCCAGGCGGTCGAAGCGCTGCTCGCGTCGGTCGCCTCGCAGGACGTCCGGCCCACCCGGCTCGTGGTCATCGGCAACGGCACGGCCCTCCCGGACTACACCGCCTTCCCCGGCCTGGACGACCTCGACGGCGGGGTGACCCTCATCGAGCTGCCCGAGAACCTCGGCTGCCCCGGCGGACGGAACGCCGGACTGCGCGAGCTCGCGGAGATCGGCGACGTGGACGTGGTGATCGAGCTGGACGACGACGGGCTCCTGGTCGACAAGGACGTCTTCCGCCGGGTCCGGGAGCACTTCGCCGCCGACGACCGGCTGGGCATCCTCGGCTTCCGGATCGCCGACGAGCACGGCGAGACGCAGCGCCGCCACGTGCCCCGGCTGCGGGCGGGCGACCCGATGCGCGGCGGCCCGGTCACCGCGTTCCTCGGCGGCGGCCACGCGTTCTCCATGGAGATGCTGGCGGAGACCGGCCTGTGGCCCGCGCAGTTCTTCTTCACCCACGAGGAGACGGACCTCGCCTGGCGGGCGCTGGACGCCGGCTGGAAGGTGCTGTACGAACCGGAGCTGCTGCTCCAGCACCCGAAGACGTCCCCGGCCCGCCACGCGGTGTACTACCGGATGACCGCCCGCAACCGCGTCTGGCTGGCCCGCCGCAACCTCCCCCTCCCTCTGGTCCCCGCCTACCTCGGCACCTGGACCCTGCTCACCCTCGCCCGCACCCGCTCCGCGAAGGGCCTGCGCGCCTGGGCGGCCGGCTTCGCCGAGGGCGTCCGCACCCCCTGCGGCGAACGCAGCCCGATGCGCTGGTCCACGGTGTGGCGCATGACGAGGCTGGGCCGCCCGCCGGTCATCTGACCCGACCACCGTCCGGCGGCGCCCACTGATGCGCCTCCGGCCCGCGAGTGGAGCAGCAGGCCCCCGCGCGACACGGAGTCCTGGGTCGGCGCACGAAAAAGAGCCCATGACCAGCGCTTTCGCTGATCAGAGGCCCTGAGCGGCAGACGAGTCGGGCTGTACGCCGGGTTCTGTCGCCCGGTCGCCTCGCGGCGGCCGGGGAGACGGCCATCCATCTAGGACCGGCATTGCTGCCGGCCTCCTGCGGTCTACCCGCGAACTCGGGCGGGCAGCCCTCGAACGTTCGCGCAGGGCCGTCCTGGGACGGCCCCTCTTGACCTTGCTCCGGGTGGGGTTTACCTAGCCGCCTGAGTCACCTCAGGCGCTGGTGGTCTCTTACACCACCGTTTCACCCTTACCCGAGACCGAGGTCTCGGGCGGTCTGTTTTCTGTGGCACTGTCCCGCGGGTCACCCCGGGTGGCCGTTAGCCACCACCCTGCCCTGTGGAGCCCGGACGTTCCTCGGGAGGGTCCCGAAGGATCCTCACGCGGCCGTCCGCCCGGCTCGTCTGCCGTGCCGCCCATCCTACCGGGCCGCCCGCCCGGCGGTCCCCCGGCCGGTGGGCGCCCTCGCCGTACCCTTGCCGGGGACCTCGTGCGCAGACCGGGGTCGCCGTCGCCCGTGTCGTGCGTACGAAGGAGAAGCCCCGTGCTCGTGCTGTTGCCGCCCTCCGAGGGGAAGGCCGCCTCGGGGCGCGGGGCGCCCCTGAAGCCGGAGGCGCTGTCGTTGCCGGGTCTCGCTCCGGCCCGCGCGGCGGTGCTGGAGGAGCTGGAGGAGCTCTGCCGGGGCGACGAGGAGAAGGCCCGCGAGGTGCTCGGCCTGAGCGTGGGGCTGCGGGGCGAGGTCGCCAAGAACGCCGGGCTGCGCACCGCCGGGGCCCGCCCGGCCGGGGAGCTGTACACCGGCGTGCTGTACGACGCGCTGGACCTGGCCTCGCTGGACGCGGCCGCGCGGCGGCGGGCGAGCGCGTCGCTGCTCGTCTTCTCCGGGCTGTGGGGCGCGGTCCGGATCGGTGACCGGATTCCCCCGTACCGCTGCTCGATGGGGGTGAGGCTGCCCGGCCTCGGTGCGCTCGGCGCGTACTGGCGCGCACCGATGGAGACCGTGCTGCCCGAGGCCGCCGGGAGCGGGCTCGTCCTGGACCTGCGGTCCTCCGCGTACGCCGCCGCCTGGAAGCCGAAGGGCGAGGTGGCCGCGCGGACGGCGAGCGTGCGGGTGCTCCACGCGCAGTGGGTGGACGGGGTGGAGAAGCGGTCCGTGGTGAGCCACTTCAACAAGGCGACCAAGGGCCGGATGGTGCGCGACCTGCTGCTGGCGGGGGCCCGGCCGAAGGACCCGGCGCGGTTGGCGGAGGCGTTGCGGGACCTCGGGTACGTGGTCGAGGCCGAGGCCCCCGCACGGGCCGGGCGGCCCTGGACGCTCGACGTGGTGGTGACGGAGATCCACTGACCCGACCCTCGATCCATTGCACCCTGCGCAACGGTCGTTGCAGATACCGCTGGGCGCGCGGCAGGATGGGCCCATGACCTCCTCCTCGTCGCCCTCCGCCCCGTCCGACGCCTCCGTGCTGGACCTCGCCCCCGTCATCCCCGTCGTCGTGCTGCATGACGCGGCCGACGCGGTGCCGCTGGCGCGGGCGCTGGTGGCGGGCGGCCTCCCGGCGATCGAGGTGACGCTGCGGACGCCCGCCGCGCGGGAGGCGATCCGGGCCATCGCCGCCGAGGCGCCGGGCGCGGTGGTCGGCGCGGGCACGGTGATCACGCCCGAGCACGTGCGCGACACGGTCGCCGCCGGCGCCCGCTTCCTGGTCAGTCCGGGGTGGACGGACGCGCTGCTCGACGCGATGAAGGCGTCCGGGGTGCCGTTCCTGCCGGGGGTCTCGACGACCTCCGAGGTGGTGGCCCTGCTGGAGCGCGGGGTGCGCGAGATGAAGTTCTTCCCGGCCGAGGCGGCGGGCGGCACGGCCTACCTCAAGGCCCTGTCCGCGCCGCTCCCCCAGGCCCGCTTCTGCCCGACCGGCGGCATCTCGCTCGCCTCCGCCCCGTCCTACCTCGCCCTGCCCAACGTCGGTTGTGTGGGCGGAAGTTGGATGGTTCCGGGCGACGCGATCGCGGCCAAGGACTGGGACCGGGTGGCCCGCCTGGCCGCCGAGGCGGCGGCGCTCGCCGCGTAGGGCGCGGAGCCTCCCCGTACGCTCCCGTTCCGGGGCCGCGGTCCGGGGCGGGTCTCGGCCCGTGCGCGCGCACGGGCCGGCCCCCCCGCGCCCCCGTACGTCCCGCGCCCGCGGTCCGGGGCGGGACCCGGCGGTCGTACGCCCGGCTGCCGCGTCACGGGGTGAGGCGGTCCACCGGCGCGCAGGACGTCAACCCGCGGGCCCGTCCTCCCGGTCGAGGGCGGCACGCCCGCGGGTTCACGGCAGGCGGCCCCGCGGGGTGCGCCCGCGGTCGGCGCGCGCCCCACCGCGGCGGTCAGAGGTGCTTGCCGAAGAAGTCGACCAGCTTGGCGACGGCCGGGGCCACGGCCTCGTCCCGGTCGTACAGGTCCACGTGCGTGGCGCCCTCGACGAGGAAGAGCTCGGCGGTGTCACCGGCCTTCTCCACCGCCCCCCGGCTGAAGGGCAGCGTCTCGGCCTCGGAGCCGGCGATCATCAGGAGCGGGCGCGGGGCGATCTTGTGGACCTCGGCGTAGGAGTCGAACTGGTCCAGCAGGTCGGCGCTGCGCAGCGCGTACGCCCCGATGGAGCGCGGGTGCCGGGCGCGGGGCGTCTTGTAGTAGTCGTGGAACTCGCGTACGGGCGCCGGGGTGCTGCCGTCGACCGTGTCGGGCAGCACGGGGACCAGGCGGACCGGCTGCCCGGCGGCCTCCTCGGTGCGGGCCCGGCCGGCCTCCTCGACGAGCTTCCGGAAGCCCTCGGGGTCGGCGCTCCGGAGGAAGGTCGGCACGTCGGCGGCGCTGACGGTGGCCACGGCCTTCATGCGGTGGTCGGTCTGCGCGGCGTACGGGGCATAGCCGCCGGAGCCGCAGATGCCGAGCACGCCGATGCGCTCCGGGTCGACGTCCGCGCGGGTCGTCAGGTACGTGACGGCGTTGCGGAAGTCCTCGGCACGCTGGAACGGGTCCTCCAGCGCACGCGGCAGGCCCTCGCTCTCGCCCTGGTGGGCGGCGTCGAAGGCGAGCACCAGATAACCCGCCTCCGCCAGGCCCGGCGCGTACGAGGCGGGGGCCTGCTCCTTCACCCCGGTCGTCGGGTGGCCGATCACGACGGCCGGGAGGCGCTCGCCCCCGGCGCGGCCGTCGGGGGCGTAGAGGTGTCCGGCCAGGTTCATGCCGCTGCTGGGAAAGGTGACGTCCGTCTTCATTTCCTTCGCCTTTTTCTCTACAAGGGAATGTTCCATGAGGGTGCGCCGGGGACCGGAAAGAGGACGGGAAATCCTCCTCAATGCGGTCCGCTCTCCCGGAGGCGGAATCCGGGTCCCATCGGCGACCCCATGCACCGTCGCATGGGGTTTGCACCCTCCACAATGGGCCGGGCACGTCCCCGGACAAGGCGGTCCGGGGACAGGATTGGCCCCCTCTCCCCGGTGGCGCCCGCTGGCACACTGGTCTTCATGAGCAGCGATGCGAACGCGTTGGGGGAATTCCTGAAGGCCCGCCGCGCCGAGGTCTCCCCCCGGGCCGCCGGGCTTCCGGAGACCGGGGCGGCCCGCCGGGTCGAGGGGCTGCGCCGCGAGGAGGTGGCGCTGCTCGTCTCGATCAGCACCGACTACTACACCCGGCTGGAGCAGGGCCGCAGGCAGGCGTCCGCGCCGGTCCTGACCGCGCTCGCCCGCGTGCTCGACCTGAACGAGGAGGAGCGCGCGTACCTCTTCGAGCTGGCCGGGAAGGACGCTCCGAGAACCCGCCGGCAGAGCGCCCAGAAAGTACACCCCCAGTTGCGGCGGCTGCTCGACGAACTGCCCGTCAGCCCGGCCCTCGTACTCGGCCGCCGTATGGACGTGCTCGCCTGGAATCCGATGGCCGCCGCACTGCTCACCGATTTCTCGGCGCTTCCGCGAAAACAGCGGAATTACGCGTGGCTGGTCTTCTCCGACCCGGTCATGAGGGAGATCCACGCGGACTGGGAGGGCACCGCCCGCGCGTGCGTGGCGATGCTCCGCATGGAAGCGGGACGCGATGCGGACGATCCCCGCATGGCGGCGCTCGTCGGCGAACTCTCGATAAAGGACGCGGATTTCCGCCGCTGGTGGGGCGAACACCACGTCGCCGCCCGGACGCGGGGCGCCAAGGTCCTGCGCCACCCGGTCACCGGCGACCTGGCGCTCGACTGGGACTCCCTCGCCTGCGCCCACGACCCGGACCAGCATCTGGTCGTCTGGACCGCCGAGCCCGGCACCCCGTCCCACGACGGCCTGCGCATCCTGGCCTCCTGGGCGACGACGGGCGCCGCGCCCGCACCGCCCGGCGGCAGCCCCCGTACGGGCCCCGCGGCCTCCCGCCGGTCCCCCTGAGCCGCGGCGCGGCCCCGCCCCCGGCACGGCGGGCGGGGCCCGGTCCTCACCCGCGCAGGTGCGAGGTGCCGTTGAGCAGGCGTACGGAGGCGTTGCCGTCCCCGTAGTACGCGACCTCCGAGATCGAGGCCGCCGACAGCTCCATGCGGAACAGCGACCGCGCCGGGGCCTCCAGGGCGAGCCGGACGAGCGTCTTGATCGGGGTCACGTGGGTGACCAGCAGCACGGTGCGGCCGGCGCAGCGGGCGACGATCCGGTCCCGTGCCGCGGCGACCCGGTCGGCGACCTCGGTGAAGCTCTCGCCGCCGCCGGTCGGGGCGGTGTCCGGGTCGGCCAGCCAGGCGGTGAGGTCGTCGGCGTACCGCTCCCGCACCTCCCCGAAGGTCAGGCCCTCCCACGCGCCGAAGTCCGTCTCGCGCAGGCCCGGTTCGGTGCGGACGTCCAGGCCCAGGCGGGCGGCGACGGCGTCGGCGGTCTCGCGGCAGCGGCGCAGCGGGGAGCTGACGATCTCCTGGACAGCGCCCAGGGCGGCGAAGTGCTCGGCGGCCCGCTCGGCCTGGCGGCGGCCGGCGTCGGAGAGTGCGGGGTCGGCGCCGCCGCTCCCGGAGAACCGTTTCTGGGGGGTGAGGGCGGTCTCGCCGTGCCGGAGCAGGAGGAGGGTCGCGGGGGCCCCGAGGTCGGGGGCCGGACCCCAGCCGACCTGCGGCACGGTCGTGGGCTCGGGCACGGACGCCGACGCGCCGGCCGTGCGCGCGGAGACGTCGGCCGCGGGCTCGGCCGCCGACGACGCGGCTCGGGCCGCCGCCAGGGCGGCGCGGGCCTTCGCCGCGCCCGCGGCGGCGTCGCCGGGCGGGCCCTGGGCGGGCGGCCCGGCGGGCGCGGTGCGCGCCGGGGCGTCCAGGGCGGCCGTCGAGGCGGACGCCTCCCACCGCCTGCCGTCGCGGCCCGCGTCCATCGCCTCGTTGGCGAGCCGGTCCGCGTGCTTGTTCTGCGCGCGCGGGATCCACTCGTACGTGACGGAGGACGGCGGCAGGACCGCGGCGGCGCGGGCCGCCAGCGGCTTCATGTCGGGGTGCTTGATCTTCCAGCGCCCCGACATCTGCTCGACCACCAGCTTGGAGTCCATCCGGACGTGGACCCGCAGGTCCTCTCCCGCGTCCGGGTACAGCGCCTTCGCGGCGGTCAGACCGGCGATCAGGCCCCGGTACTCGGCGACGTTGTTCGTCGCCACGCCGATGTGCTCGGCGGCCTCGGCGAGGGTCTCGCCGGTGGCCGGGTCGATGACGACGGCGCCGTAGCCGGCGGGTCCGGGGTTGCCCCGTGAACCGCCGTCGGCCTCGACGACGAGTCGGCGGGGGGTGGGCATTACAGGCCCGACTCCGCCGTGCGCACCAGGATGCGGTGGCAGTTCTCGCACCGCAGGACGGTGTCGGGGGCGGCGGCCTTCACGTCGTTGACCTCGGTGATGTTCAGCTCCAGGCGGCAGCCCTCGCAGCGGCGCTGGTAGAGGCGGGCCGCGCCGACGCCGCCCTGCTGGGCGCGGAGCTTGTCGTACAGCTTCATCAGGTCGGCGGGGATGACCTCGGCGACGACCTGGCGGTCCTTGGCCACCGTGGCGGCCTCGGCGTCCAGCTCGGCGATGGCGGCGTCGCGGCGGGCGGTGGCGTCGTCGACCTTGGCCTGGACGGCGGAGACCCGCTCGGTCAGCTCCGCGACCCGCTCCTGGGCGGCCTCACGGCGCTCCATGATCTCCAGGACGACGTCCTCGAGGTCGGCCTGGCGCTTGGCGAGGGAGGTCAGTTCGCGCTGAAGGCTCTCCAGGTCCTTGGACGAGGAGACCGCACCGGAGTCCAGGCGCTGCTGGTCGCGGACGGCGCGCTGGCGCACCTGGTCGACGTCCTGCTCGGCCTTGGTCTGCTCGCGGGTGGTGTCGCTCTCCTCGGTGGTGGAGGCGACCAGCAGGTCGCGCAACTGGGCGAGGTCGCTGCTGAGCTGGTCGATCTCGGCGTGCTCGGGCAGCGCGTCGCGCTTGTGGGAGAGCTGGGCGAGGCGTACGTCGAGGGCCTGGACGTCGAGAAGTCGGATCTGGTCGGCGGGCGCGGCGTTCAGTTGGGGGCTCCAGAGGAATGGTGGGTGGTCCAGGGGTCGGTGACCCGCTTCGAGACATGGACCCGCAGGTCCCATCCGTGGCGGTCGGAAACTTCGTCGAGCTGCGCGGCGGCCTGCTCGCACCAGGGCTGCTCGGTGGCCCAGTGCGCGGCGTCGACCAGGCCGATCGGCGCCTGCTGCACGGCCTCGGACGCCGGGTGGTGGCGCAGGTCGGCGGTGAGGAAGGCGTCGACGCCCGCGGCGCGCACGGCGTCGAAGAGGCTGTCCCCGGAGCCGCCGCTGACGGCGACGGTGCGCACGAGCGCCTCCGGGTCCCCGGCCAGCCGGATGCCCTGCGCGGTGGCGGGGAGCCGGGCGGCGGCTCGGGCGGCGAAGGCGGCCAGGGTCTCGGGGTGGTCGAGTGCGCAGATCCGGCCGAGGCCGCGCCGCCCCGCGGGGTCGGTGGCGTCCGGGACGAGGGGGCCGGTGACGCGCAGGTCGAGCGCGCCGGCCAGGGCGTCGGAGACGCCCGGATCGGCGGTGTCGGCGTTGGTGTGCGCGACGTGGAGGGCGATGCCGTGCTGGATGAAGGTGTGCACGACCCGGCCCTTGAAGGTGTCGGCGGCGACCGTCGTCGTCCCGCGCAGATAGAGCGGGTGGTGGGTGACGATCAGCTGCGCGCCGAGGCGCCGGGCCTCGTCCGCGATCTCCTGGACGGGGTCGACGGCGAACAGCACCCGGTCGACCTCCGCGTCCGGATCGCCGCAGACCGTCCCCACCGCGTCCCATCCCTCGGCTCGCTCGGGGGGCCACAGGGCGTCGAGGGCGGCGATGACTTCAGACAGACGGGGCACGGGGGAAAGGCTACCTGTCCGGCGTGGCCCGCCGCCCCTGGCCGCCGGGCCCCGCACCGGGGCCCGGCGGCCGGACGCGCTCGCGACGCCGCCGGGCCGGTTCGGTGCGCGACCGGCCCGATCCGCTCCGTGACGGGGGCGGGCCCGGCCAGGTGACGACGCGGCGCTCCCGCCCCGGCGGGCGGGGCCGGTCCGTCGCCGGATGCGGGCCTCCGCCGGGCGCGGATCAGCTGCGGGTTCGGGCCGTCACTTCACCAGGGCCGCGCGCAGGTCGTCCAGGACGAGGCCGGCCGAGGTGACGCCGAGGCCCAGGTACCAGGTCTCGTCGGAGACGTCCTTGGCCCGGCCCTCCTTGACGGCCTTCAGGTTCTTCCACAGCGGGTTGGACCGGGCGGTGTCGCGCTGGGTGGCCTTCGGGTCGCCGTAGACGCCGGTGAAGATCCAGTCGGCGTCGGCCTCGTCGATCCTCTCCGGGCTGATCTCGGCGGCGAGGTCGTCGATCTGCTGGTTCTTCGGCCGGGGCAGGCCGACGTCCTCCAGGATGGTGCCGATGAACGACGCCTTGGCGTACAGCCGGAGGCGGTCGGGCATGTAGCGGACCATGGACACCGTCGGCTTGTCCGCGCCGATGTCCTCGCCGAGCTTCCGCGCCTTCGTCCGGTAGGCGGCGAGCGCCGACTCGGCCCGGTCGGTGCGGTCCAGCGCCGCCGCGTTGAGGAGGTAGTTCTCCTTCCAGGTGAAGCCCGGACGGATGGAGAACACGGTCGGGGCGATCTCGGACAGCTCGTCGTACTTGTCCGCGGCCCGCAACTGGCTGCCGAGGATCAGGTCCGGCCGGAGGGCGGCGATCGCTTCGAGGTTGAGGCTGTTGATCGTGCCGACGCTCTTCGGCTCGCCCGCGTCCTTCTCCAGGTACGACGGGAGGGCCGCGTCGCCCTCGCTGGGCGCGTAGCCGACCGGCTTCAGGCCGAGCGAGACGACGTTGTCGAGCTCGCCGACGTCCAGCACCACGACGCGCTTGGGCGCGGCCTTGATCACGGTCCGGCCCATCGCGTGGGTGACCGTACGGGGGAACTCCCCGGCCTTCGCGTCGGTGCCGTACGCCGCCGTCTTCTCCGCCGCGTCCGAGAAGTCCTTCCCGCCCGCCGCGACCGCGGCCTTCTTGTCGCCGCGCGCGCCGGAGCCGGCCGCACCGCCGTCACCGCCCCCGCAGGCCGAGAGGGAGAGAGCGGCCGCCACGGCCAGGGCCACTGCGGCGGCGCCGCGGGATCGAAGGGACGTCACGTGTGCTCCAGTTGTCCACGCCATACGTGCCACGGGCACGCGCGTTCGGTAAGGGTGGCCTTACCTTAGACGTAACTGGGTACGGGAGCACACCCACCCCTCCACCTCCGGAGAATCCGGGCATCGCCACCCTTATGTGTGAAGGGGTACGGGTGGCGTTGTCCGGCTGGACGTACGAAAACTAGTTTTCGTAGCCGGAGGTGACCAACTCATGACTGCCTGTGCCATCGAGGGGCGGACCACCGGGGCCACCGGAGCGGCGGGCCCCGGACCGGTGGAGCCCGGCGGCCCCGAGGGGCGGGCCGGGGCGCACGCCCCCGCCGACGCCCCCGCGGAGGGACCGGAGAGGCCCGGACACCGGGAAGCCCGGCAGCCACCGGCCCCGGCCCCGGCCCCGGTCGCGGCCGCGCGCCCACCGGCCCCGGCCGAGCGGGCGCAAGCCCCCGCCGCCCGCACGGCTCCGCGGCGGCCGGCCACCGGCGTCGGCCCGGACGTGCCGCCCCCGGTCGGAAGGCCGCACGCCCCCGGCGCGGGCCGCGGCCGGCCTGCGGCGGGCGCGGCCCGCGGCCCCGAGACGTGGTCCATGACCCTGGGGCGGGGGGTGCCGGTCGCCGTGAGCGGCCCCCCGGCCCCGCCCGCGGGCCCGGCCTCCGCGCCGCCGCATCCCGCCGCGGGCGCCCCCGGCGCGGCCGCCGCGACCGAGGGGCACGCGGCCGGTGCGCCCCGGCCGGGCCCCCTGACCGGCGGTCTCACGCTCACCGCCGACGGGGCGTACGGGGCCCGGCTCGCCCCGGCGCCCGACCGGTCGGGCGGGACCGCCTGGTACCCGGAGCGCTGGACCCTGGACGGGCCCGAGCCCTACGCGGTGCCCCTCCCCCTCGACCGCCCCGAGGACCCCGCCTCCCAGGTGGTCCCGCTGGCCGACGGGCGGGTGTTGATCCGGCGCCGGGTCGCGGACCGGCAGACGTTCTCCCTGCTCTACCCCACCGGCCCCGGCACCGGCGAGCTTCCGCTGGGCTCGGTGGCGTGCGCCCGGATGACGCTGCTGCCGCCGTCGCCGGACGGGGGCAGCGTGTACGCCCTCGCGGCCGGCGAGCGCGTCTCCTCGCTGTGGCGGGTGGCGGGCGGCGCGCAGGGGCCGGAGCGGGTCGCCCTGGTCCCCGGCGACTGCTCGGGCGGCGTCTGGCTCGACCGGGCGGGCCGGATGCTGGCGCTGGACCGGCGGCCGCCGGGGGGCGGTCCGGTCAAGGCGGTCGCCGTGGACCTGGGGCGGCACGGCGAGGTGACGCCGCTGCTCCAGATCACCCCGGAGAGCGACGACCGGCTGGTGCTCGCCGACGCCGACAGCGGGCTGCTGCTGCTCCGCTCCGACGCGCCGGGCCAGGACCGGCTCGGCTGGGGCGTGTGGGGGAGCCGCCTGCCCGTCAGGTTTCCCGAGTGCCTGCACCCGGCGGCCGGGGCGGACACGGTGATCACGCCGTTCGCGGTGCAGCCCGGTCAGACGCTGACGCCGGAGAGCTGCGCGGTGGCGCTGCGGATCGACGGCCCGGCGGGCACGTGGGTGGGGCTCTGGCGGCCCGCCGGTCGCCGGCTGCACCCGTTCGCCGCCCCGGAGGGCTGGTCGCCGGGGGTGGGCCACTGGAGCCGGGAGGGCGTGCTGCGCCTCCCGTACGCCAACGGCTCGACGCCCTGCGGCGTGGCCCGGCTGGTCGCCCCGCCGGACCCGGACCCCGTCCCCGCGACCGGTCGGACGGGCGGCGAGGAGAACGGAACGGAACCGTCCGCGGCCGCCGCCCCTCCTGTGGGGTGTAAGCCCGTTCCGCTGGGGCAGGCGCCCCTCCGCGGAAACCAGCCACCTGGCTAAACTCTGGCCCCTGAACCGCGTGAACGTTCCGGGCGGACGCCGACGGCGACCGCGTCGGACCACGAGGGCGGGGCTTGCGACACACGTACGGGCGACACGAACGAGCGACCACAACGGGGTGACTTCCCACATGTCCGAAGCGCGAACCGACATAAGCCAGACGCGCCCGCAGGGGGCGGACGAGGGAGCAGGAAGCGGCGGCTCAGGACGGCACCGAGGGGGTGCGTCGATGGAGAACACCTCGGTGCAGCCGCACGGACGCCACCGCCGGCCGGTCGAGGAGGAGTCCAGGGCCGCCTGAGCCGCCGAGCGCGTGCACGACCGCGTCACCGCACGGCGGTGGCGCGTGAACGGAAGGGCCCGGCCGGGCGTACAGCCCCGGCCGGGCCCTTCCGCTCGCCGGACCCGCCGGGCGGGCCCCCTCCTATCCCCCGGCCGGAGCCTTCGCCGGGCGGCGGACGGGGCGGTGGTTGGGCAGCCAGAGCAGCATCACGAGCACCCCGGCCAGCAGCACCCCGCTCGCCGTGCGGAACGCCAGCGCGTACCCGGCGGTGATGTCGGCCGCCTCGGCGGACCCGGCGGTACGGGCGGCGGCGACGGTCGAGAGCGCCGCGAGGCCGAGCGCCCCGCCCATGGTGCGGGAGGTGTTGACCAGGCCGGAGACGAGTCCGGCGTCCCCGGCGGCCGCGCCCGAGGTGGCGAGGGCGGCCAGCGGGGTGGAGGCGAGGCCCGCCCCGGCCATCATCAGGACGCCGGGCAGGCAGATCGCGGTGAGGTAGGAGCCGTGCACGCCCATGGTGGACTGCCAGCCGAACCCCGCCGCGGTGATCAGCACCCCGGCGACGGCGAGGCTCTTGGCGCCGGTGCGCGCCATGAGGCGGGGGGCGAGTTTCGAGCCGATGATGACGGCGGCCGAGGTCGGCATCAGCGCCAGGCCGGCCTGGAGCGGCGTGTAGCCCAGGACGTTCTGGGCGTACACGGTCATGAAGTACCACATGGAGAACGTGGCCGACCCCATGAGCAGCATCGACACGTTGGCGGAGGACACCGCCCGCACGGTGAAGACCCGCAGGGGGATCAGCGGCACCGCCGTGCGCGCCTCCACCGCGACGAACACCGCCAGCAGCGCCGCCCCGGAGAGCAGCGGCACGAGCGTGGCGGCGGCCGTCCAGCCCGCGGCCTCGGTCTGGACGATGCCGTACGCGACGGTGGCCAGCCCCGCGGTGACGAGGACCGCGCCCAGCAGGTCGAGGCGGCGCCGGTCCCCCGCGCGGCCCTCGGTGATGCGCAGGGCGGCGGCGACCAGGACGAGCGCGCCGATGGGGACGTTGATCAGGAGGACCCAGCGCCAGGAGAGGGCGTCGGTGAGGATGCCGCCGATCAGCCCGCCGGCCGCGCCGCCGCCCGCGCCGACCGCCATCCAGGTGCCGATCGCCTTCGTCCGGGCGGGGCCCTCGGGCACGGCGGCGGTGAGGATGGTGAGGGTGGCGGGGGACAGCACGGCGGCCCCGAGGCCCTGGGCGGCGCGGGCGGCGAGGAGCTGCCACCCCTCCTGGGCGAGGCCGCCCGCGAGCGAGGCGGCGGTGAAGAGGCCGAGCCCGACGAGGAACATCCGCTTGCGCCCGTAGATGTCGGCGGCCCGCCCGCCCAGCAGCATGAACCCGGCGAAGGCGATCGAGTAGGCGTTGACGACCCACTGGAGCGCCGGGGCGCTCAGCCCCAGGTCGGCCCGCATGGAGGGCAGCGCCACGTTGACGACGGACACGTCGAGGACGACGAGGAACTGGCCGGTGCAGGCGGCGAGCACGACGGCCCAGGTGTCGGGGGGTATTCGGGGGGCGGTCGAACGGGCGGAGGCGGGCGCGGAGACGTCAGGCATGGAGGTCATGGTCGCACCCGCCCGGCGGGCCGTACATCGGGTTCTCCCGCCCCCGCCGACCGCCCCGCCGGGCGGGTGCGGCACGATGGGTCGCCGTCCCCGCCCGCCCCGCCGTCCCCCACCAGGAGGAACCCCGTGGTCACCGAACCCGCCGCCGGTCCCCGGCCGGAGATTCTCGCCGCGTTCGAGGCCGCCAAGGGCTTCATGCCCCTCCACGAGGGCCTGGCCCTGTACGCCGCCGCCGCCGAGGCCGGTGCGCTCGGGCTGCCCCTGCTGGAGGTGGGCACGTACTGCGGGCGCTCCACCCTCCTGCTGGCGGACGCGGCGCGGGCCGCCGGGGTGAGCGTGCTCACCGTGGACCACCACCGGGGCAGCGAGGAGCAGCAGCCGGGCTGGGAGTACCACGACCCGAGCGTGGTGGACCCGGAGGTCGGGCTGATGGACACCCTGCCGACGTTCCGCCGCACCCTGCACCGGGCGGGCCTGGAGGAGCACGTGGTCGCCCTCGTCGGGCGCTCCCCGCAGGTCGCGGCGGTCTGGGGCGGGCCGCTCGGCCTCGTCTTCGTCGACGGCGGCCACACCGACGAGCACGCCGCCGGCGACTACGAGGGCTGGGCCCCGCATGTCGCCGAGGGCGGGCTGCTGGTGATCCACGACGTGTTCCCCGACCCGGCCGACGGCGGGCAGGCCCCGTACCGGATCCATCTGCGGGCGCTGGCCTCGGGGGCGTTCACCGAGGTGTCGGCGACGGACTCGCTGCGCGTCCTGCGGCGCACCGGTCCGGGGATCTGAGCCTGCCGCCGAACGCGTGCCGGCACGCCTCCTCGTCCGCGTACGCCGACGAGGATCCAAGTCGCCCGGATAGCATCGCCGCGTGCCGAACGCCGACAGCCCTCGCCCCGCCCGCCGTGCCCGGCCGCCGCTCGCGGCCGCCGCCGCGTCGGCCCTCCTCTGCCTGACCGCCGCCGGATGCGGCGGACCGGAGGCGGACCGGGCCGGCGCCGCCTCGCCCCGGCCGGGCGCGGGCGGCGCGTCCTCCTCTGCCGGGTCGGCCACGACGCGCGCGCCGGAGCCCGAGCCGTCCGGGTCCGCGCCGGGCCCGGCCTCCCCGTCCGCCGGGGAGCCGCTGCCGACGGGGCCGTTGACCGGTCGGACGGTGGTGATCGATCCGGGGCACAATCCGCGCAACCGCGAGCACGTCCGGGAGATCAACGAACAGGTCGACATCGGGACCGGCCGCAAGGAGTGCGACACGACCGGCACGTCCACCGACGACGGCTACACGGAGGCCCGGTTCACCCTCGACGTGGCGCACCGGCTGCGCGCGCTGCTGGAGGCGGAGGGGGCGCGGGTCCGGTTGACGCACGACGCGGACCGGCCGTTCGGGCCCTGCGTCGACGAGCGGGCCCGGATCGGCAACGAGGCGCGGGCCGACGCGGTGGTGTCGGTGCACGCCGACGGGTCGGCCGTGGGCAACCGGGGTTTCCATGTGATCCTGCCCGCCGCCGTGAAGGGCGGCGCGGCCGACACCTCGGCGATCGTGGAGAGTTCGGCGGACCTCGGGGCGCGGATCGCGGGCCACTTCGTCCGGACGACCGGAAGCGCGCCGTCCAATTACGTCGGCGGGAATACCGGACTGGACACGCGCAATGACCTCGGTGGACTGAATCTGTCGACTGTGCCCAAAGTGTTCATCGAATGCGGCAACATGCGTGACCCGAAGGACGCCGCCCTGCTCACCAGCGCCAGTTGGCGGCAGAAGGCGGCCCAGGGCCTGTCCGACGGCGTCGCCAGTTACCTGAAGGGGTAGTTCCGCGATGGTGTCGGGGGGATACCCGTTCGGTGACCGGGCTGGGACACAACCCGCCGGGGCAGACGATAGATTCATCCGTACGATGGGGGGCCGCTCCCGAGCTTCGTGCCGTGCCCGCCGCACCGGCGGCAGCGACGACCGCCCCGACGAGACGACCGACTAAGGACCTTCACGTGAATATCCGCTCCCTCACTCGAGGCGACGGCGTGGTGATCGGAGCAGCGGTCGTGCTGTTCATCGCCTCTTTCCTCGACCTCTCCGGTTACGACTGCCCGCAGGGCGTCGACTGCTCCCGGTTCAGCTCGAACGCCTGGGACTCGCTGACGCTCCTGATGAGCATCTACCTCGCCGGCGTCATCGGCGCGGCGCTGGTGGTCGTCGGCCGCGCCGTGCCGGGCCGCAAGGTGGCCGGTCTCGACATCGGCCAGTTCGGCACCGCGCTGACCGTGTTCGCGCTGTGGACCGTGTTCTGGACGGTCATCGACACCAGCGACGCCGGCGCCGGTCTGATCCTGGGCCTGCTGGCCGCCATCGTGCTCGCCGCCGGCACGGTCGCCGGTCCGCTGGTCCCCGCCCTCAAGGCCCCCCTCCTCGGCGCGCCGCGTCCGGCGCAGGGCGTGCAGGCCCCCTACGGCGGGCAGCCGAGCCAGGGGTACGGCTACCCGTCCGCGCAGCAGCCCTACGGCGCCCAGCCCGGCCAGCCGCAGCCCTACGGCGCGCAGCCGGGTCAGGCCGACCCCTCGCAGCCGCAGGCCCAGCAGCCCTCGCAGGGCGGCGGCGCTCCGGCGGGCGACTTCACCCCGTTCTGGTTCGCCGTGCCGGTGGCGCGCCCGCTGTACGGCGAGGACGGTTCGCCGAACCCGATCGCCGAGCTGGCGCCGGGCACCTGGTATCTCGCGGTCGAGCAGCGCGGTCCGGGCCTCATCGCCCAGACGCAGGACGGCCGGCGCGGCGTCCTCCAGGACACCACGGGCATCCAGCGCGGCTGATCCCGTACGCGCGCACCGCGGCCCCTCGCCCTGTCCGGGCGGGGGGCCGTCGCCGTACGGCGCCGCTCGCCCGACCGCCGCCGTACGCGGTGCGGTCGGGCGCGCCGTACGCGTCGGGGCTCAGCCGAACGAGGACCGGTCCAGCCAGAAGTCCAGCAGCGCCGCGTCGCCCAGCACCTCCACCCGCTCGCTCGTGGGCTCCAGCCGGCGGTTGAAGACGAGCATCAGGTCGGTCAGCGGGCCGCGCAGCGCGACCGTCGCCCGCTCGTGCGCCGCCCGCCAGGTGAAGCGGTCCTCCTCGAAGGCGATCAGCCACTCCGCTCCGGGCACGTCGGTGGCGTGGAGGTGCAACGTACGCCCGCCGCCGCGCAGTTCGGCCGCCTCCGGGTCGCCGTGCTCCTGGGCGAAGGAGACGATGCGCAGCCACTCCTCGATGGTGTCCGCGGCCACGTCCGGGGCGACCGTGAAGGGGGCCTGCGCGGCGAGCGCGGCGTCCGCCCGGTGCACCACCGTCTCGTGCGTCATGCGCCGCGCCCAGAAGGCCGTGCGCCGCTCCCATCCCCAGGTCCACACCTCGGCGTCGGGCCCGGCCTCCCGGAGCGCGGCGACGGCGGCGGCCGTCCCCTCGGCGAGCCAGGCGTCCAGCGCCGCCGGGTCCTCGCCCTCGGGTCCCCCGAAGCCGGGCGCCTTCTCCGCCGGGACGTCCTCGGCGGCGCGGGTGCGGACGATCTCGCCGACCCAGCGGTGGGCGTTGCCGACGTGCACGGCCAGCTCCCGCAGGGTCCAGTCGGGGCAGGTGGGGACGGTCGCGGTGAGGTCGGCGCCGGACAGCACCGCGCGCAGGGCGTCGGTCTGGGCGAGGACCTCGTCGCAGTAGCGTTCGTGGGAGAGAAGCGTCATGCGGCGCACCCTAACCGGCGCGGCCCCCGCCGCTCAGCCGGATTTCCGCCGGTCGCCGCCACCCCGATCCCACGTGCCGTGCGGTCGGGCGGGTTTCACTCGGCGTCAGGCGGCAACCAGAGGTCCATGTCTCCCAGAACCGGCTCAGGAAGCAGTTCAGCGGCACGGATCGTCGCCGTCGTGGCCGACGTCATGGCCTTCGTCATCATCCTCTGGATCCTGATGTACCTGCTCGACGCCAACCGGGGCAACGACTTCGTGCAGTGGGTGCACGACGCCGCGCGCTGGCTGGCGGGGTGGTCCCACGACCTGTTCACGTTCGACGAGGCGTGGGCGCGGGTCGTGGCGGGCTACGGTCTGGCGGCCGTCGTCTACCTGTTCGTCGGGCACGCGGTGGCGGGCCGGCTCCGCCGCCCCTGAGCCGACCGGCGCCGCCGCCCCGGTGACCGGCGGCGCCGCCGGGGCGGGTTCAGCGGCAGCAGTCCGGCTCCAGGCCGACCGGCAGCCGTTCGCCGCTGAAGACGGCGGTGGTCGCCTCGTCCCCGCCGAGCGCGGCCACCGCCAGCAGCAGCGAGCCCGCCGTCCAGGTGGTCAACTCCTCGGGCCAGAAGGCGCGGTCGCCCTCGAAGACGTACCCCGTCCAGTACAACCCGCCCTCGGCGCGCAGGTGCTGGACGGACTGGAGGATCTCCAGCGCCCGGTCCGACTCCCCCGTCATCCACAGGGCCATCGCCAACTCGCAGCTCTCGCCGCCGGTCACCCAGGGGTTGGGCAGCACGCAGCGCACCCCGAGGCCGGGGACGACGAAGCGGTCCCAGCCCTCCTGGATGCGGGCGGTGGCCTGCGCGCCGGTGACCGCGCCGCCGAGGACCGGGTAGTACCAGTCCATCGAGTAGCGGGACTTGTCGAGGAAGCGCTCCGGGTGGGCGCGGATCGCGTGGGCCAGCGCCCCGGTCGCCAACTCCCAGTCGGGCTGCGGCTCCTCGCGGCGCTCGGCGATGGCCAGCGCGCAGCGCAGCGCCTGGTGGATCGAGGACGAGCCGGTCAGCAGCGCGTCGTTCACGGGCGTGCCGTCGGCCTCCCGCTTCCATCCGATCTGCCCGCCGGGCTGCTGGAGCCCGAGGACGAACTCGATCGCCGCGTAGACGGTCGGCCACATGCGGTCGACGAAGGCGTCGTCGCCGGTGGCCAGGTAGTGGTGCCAGACGCCGACGGCCACGTACGCGCAGAAGTTGCTCTCCCGGCCGCGGTCGGTCGGGCGCGCCGGGTCGCCGTCGTGGTAGGCGGCGTACCAGGAGCCGTCGCCGTTCTGGTTGCGGGCGAGCCACGCGTAGGCGCGCGCCGCGGCCTCGTGCTCGCCCGCGGCGTCCAGGGCCATCGCGGCCTCGGTGTGGTCCCACGGGTCGAGGTGGTGCCCCCGGAACCAGGGCAGCGCCCCGTCCTCGCGCTGCACGGCGGCGAGTGCGGCCACGGTCTCGGCGGCCTCGGCGGCGGTCAGGACTCCGGGCAGGACGAGGTGTTCGGTCTGTTCGGGTGTGCTCACGCCTCGGCCTTCGGAAGGTGCGGCTTGGTGGCGTAGGCGACGAAGCTCTTGCCGACGACCGGGTTGAGGAGCCGCTCGGCGATCCGGGTGGCCCTGGGCTTCTTCATGATGTCCCAGACCAGCAGCTTGTGGTAGGCCCGCACCGGCAGGGCCTGGTCGTTGTCGACGCCGAAGGCGCACTTCAGCCACCAGTACGGCGAGTGCAGCGCGTGGGCGTGGTGGGTGCCGTACGGCTTCAGCCCGGCCTCGCGGATGCGGGCGAGGAGCTGGTCGGCCTTGTAGATGCGGATGTGGCCGCCCTCGACCTCGTGGTAGGCGTCGGAGAGGGTCCAGCAGACCTTCTCGGGGCCGTAGCGCGGGACGGTGACGGCGATGCGGCCGCCCGGCCGCAGGACCCGGACCATCTCGGCGAGGACGCCCTTGTCGTCCGGGATGTGCTCCATGACCTCGGAGATGATCACGACGTCGAAGGAGTCGTCGGGGAACGGCAGGTTGAGGGCGTCGCCCTCCATGGCGGTGGCGGTCGCGCCCTCGGGCGCCTCCCCCGCCTCCTTCATCGCGGCGAACCAGGTGGCGACCTCGCGGATCTCCTCGGCGTTCCGGTCGAGGGCGACGACCCGTGCTCCGCGCCGGTAGCACTCGAAGGCGTGCCGTCCGGCGCCGCAGCCCAGGTCGAGCACGCGGTCGCCTGCGGCGAGCGGGAAGCGGGTGAAGTCGACGGTCAGCACGGGGGCCTGCCTTCGAGGTCGGAGGTACGGGTTCCGGTGAGCGGGGTCGCGGTCACCTGCGGGCGCCGCGGGCGGCGATCGCCTGACGGTACAGCTCGGCCGTTCCGGCGGCCGCTCTGGCCCAGGTGAACCGGTCCAGCACCCGCGCCCGGCCCGCCGCGCCGAGCCGGGCGCGCAGTTCGGGGTCGGCCAGCAGCCGGCCGAGGGCGCCGGCCAGCGCGTCCGCGTCGCCGGGCGGCACGGCGAGGCAGGTCTCCCCGTCGCGGCCGGAGACCTCGGGGATCGCGCCGCCGGTGGTGGCGACCAGCGGGGTGCCGGTGGCCATCGCCTCGGCGGCGGGCAGCGAGAACCCCTCGTAGAGGGAGGGCACGCAGGAGACCTGGGCGCTGCGCACGAGGTCGACCAGCTCGGCGTCGGTGATGCCCTTGACGAACTCGACGGCGTCGCCGAGCCCGTGCCGCTCGATGGCGCGCGCCACCGGCCCGTCCTCGGCGCGCCTGCCGACGACGACGAGGTGGGCGGCGGGGTTCTCGGTGCGGAGCTTGGCGAGCGCGTCGACGAGGTGGACCAGGCCCTTGAGCGGGACGTCGGCGCTGGAGGTGGTGACGATGCGGCCGGGCGTCTCGGCCACGGAGGGGTCGGGCGACCACAGGTCGGTGTCGGCGCCGATGTGGACGACGCTGATGCGGTCCGGCCGCACCCCGAGGTCCTCGACGATCTCGGCACGGGAGGAGCCGGAGACGGTGAGGACGGAGTCCAGTCGGCGGGCGACCCGCTTCTGCATCCGGGTGAAGGCGTACCACCGGCGTACGGAGGCCCGGCGGCGGCGGCCCGCGGCGGCCGCCAGGTCGAGCCTGCGGTCCACGGTGATCGGGTGGTGGATCGTCGTGACGAGCGGGGCCCCGAGGTCGCCGAGGAGCCCGTAGCCGAGGGTCTGGTTGTCGTGGACGACGTCGAACTCGCCGCGCCGGGCCCGCAGATGGCGGCGGGCGCGCAGGCTGAAGGTGAGCGGTTCGGGGAAGCCGCCGGTCCACATGGTGGCGACCTCGGCCAGGTCGATCCAGTCCCGGTACTCGCTCGGGCCGGGGGTCCGGAAGGGGTCGGGCTGCCGGTAGAGGTCGAGGCTGGGCAGCTCGGTGAGCGGGACGCCCTCGTCGAGCACCGGGTAGGGCTGCGCGCCGATCACCTCGACGCTGTGGCCCAGCCGGGCCAGCTCCCGCCCGAGGTGGCGGACGTAGACGCCCTGGCCGCCGCAGAACGGGTTGCCCTTGTACGTGAGGAGCGCGATGCGCAACGGCCGGTCGGCGGAACTGCCGTCGCCCGTGCGGGGGCCCGTCTCCACGGCCTCAGCGGTCACACTCGGCCCCCTTCTCCCTGCGTGTTCGCCGGAGCGTAACCGGTCGCGCTAATCTAGAACAAGTTTCAGACTTGATCGTCGGCGTGCATCGAATCTACCGGCAGGTAGCGTCGGCGGGACGGCCGGATCAGGTGATTCGCACCACGGCGGGCGTCCCTGCCATGCTGGGCGCACGCGCGGGCGCCCGCACGCCGGGAACCCCCGAAGGACGGGTGGCGGATGCCGGGGACGGGGGCCAGGACCATGGACGGTGACAGCGTGACCGCGGACGCCGCAGCGGCAGCAGCGCCTGCGCTGACCGAACGCCAGGAGGCCCGTCGCCGCCGCATCCTGCGCGCCGGCGCCCGGCTCGCCGGCCGGGGCGGGTTCGAGGCGGTGCAGATGCGCGAGGTGGCCGAGGCGGCCGAGGTCGCGCTCGGCACCCTCTACCGCTACTTCCCCTCCAAAGTCCACCTGCTGGTCGCCGTCGCGCAGGACCGGCTCCAGCACCTGCGGACCACCCTGCGCAAGCGCCCCCCGGCCGGGGAGGACGCCGCCCAGCGGGTCGCCGCGACCCTGACGCACGCCTTCCGCGCCCTCCAGCGCGAACCGCACCTCGCCGACGCCATGGTCCGCGCCCTCACCTTCGCCGACCGCGGGGTGAGCCGGGAGGTGGACGCCGCCTCCCGCCTCACCACGGCGATCATCCTGGACGCGACGGGGCTGGAACGGCCGACGCCGGAGCAGTCGGCGGCGGTCCGCGTCATCGCGCACACCTGGCACTCGGCGCTCATCGCCTGGCTGTCGGGCCGGGCCTCGACCGCGCAGGTCAGAGCCGACATCGAGACGGCCTGCCGCCTCATCGGCCCGCCGGCGGGACCGGGGCGGGACTGAACCCCGAGGCCGCCGCCGGCACCGTCCGGGGCGCGGCGGAGTCCGCCGCGCGCGGCTCGGGCGGGGCCCCCGCCCGACCATCCGGGGCGCGCGGTGCGGCCCGGTAGAGTGGGCAGGTCGTCATCATGCCCGTACAGGGGAGCGCCGCGCCCGACCGGAGCCGCGCCCCAGCCGTGAACCGTCCGTCCGACGGCAGCCGGACCGCCCTGGGCGGAGCGTGACCGGCTCGGGCCATCGGAACCCCGGTGGCCGGCACCGTCGAGGCATACGGGGCCGGAGCCCGGTGCCCACGGGCCCCCGGGGAGTCCGGCCCTCGCAGGAGAGGCCCAGCCAGCCATGACCGTACGCCGCAGCGCAGCCGCGCTCGCGACCACCGCCCTGCTCCTGGGCGCGGCCGCACCCGTAGCGGTCGCCGCACCGGGCCCGTCCCCGTCGGCCGAGCTGCCGCCGGGGCTCTACGGCACCACGGACCCGACGTACGACGGGGTCTGGCGGCAGTCCCTGGCCTTCCTGGCGCAGAAGATCGAGTACGTGACGCCGTCGGTCCGGGCCGTGGACTGGCTGGTGGGGCAGCAGTGCGAGAGCGGCGCGTTCCCCTCGTACCGGGACGCCTCCGAGCCGTGCGACGCCTCGACGGTGATGGACACCAACGCCACCGCCGTCGCCGTCCAGGCCCTGGTCGAGGTGGACCAGCACCGCGACGCGGCGAACAACGGCTCCGACTGGCTGAAGTCGGTGCAGAACGAGGACGGCGGCTGGGGCTACAACCCCGGCAGCCCGAGCGACGCCAACTCCACCTCCTTGGTGGTCGGCGCGCTCGCCCGCACGGGCGTGCCGATCTCGGAGGTCACCACCGCCGGCGGGAAGACCCCGTACACCGCGCTCCAGACCCTGGCGATCCCGTGCGGGGTCAAGGACGGGGGCGCCTTCGCCTACCAGCCCGGCAAGAAGGGCGAGCTGGTCGCCAACGGGGACTCCACGGCGGCCGCGGTGCTCGGGCTGATGGGCAAGGGCATCGCGTCGGGCACCTCCAACGCGGTGAAGGACCCGTCCTGCGCGAAGGGCGACGACCTCAGCCCGGAGCAGACCGCGCAGAACGGCGCGTACTTCCTCGCGAAGACGCTGAAGGAGTCGCCGTACCTGAAGCAGCCCCCGATGCCGGGCGCCGAGGAGGCCGCCCCGCAGCCCGACTTCGGCAACACCGCCGACGCGGTCGTCGCGCTCGCCGCCTCCGGGCACAAGGACAAGGCCGAGGCGACGGTCGCGTGGCTGGCCGAGCACGCGAAGGACTGGGCGCGGCAGGCCGGTCCGGCCGCGAGCGCGCAGTTGATCCTCGCGGCGCACGCCACCGGCGCGGACGCCCGGAACTTCGGCGGCGTGGACCTGGTCAAGCAGCTCAACGCGACCGGGCCCGCCCCGGCCGCCACCGCCGTCCCCTCGCCGACGCCGACCGGCCCGCAGCCCGCCAGCGGCACCGGCAACGACGACAGCGGCGTCGGCCTGGGCTGGCTGGTCGGCATCGGGCTGGCGTTCGGCGCGGGCATCGGCTTCCTGCTCAGCCTGCGCCGGAAGAGGCGGCGGCCGTGAGGCGTGCGGGCGTCCGGGGGCGGTGCGCCGCGCCGGTCGGCGCGGCCCTGGCCGCGCTCGTCGCCGTCCCGGCCGTCCTGCTGGGCGCGGGGAGCGCCGAGGCCGCCGGGTACCGCTACTGGTCGTTCTGGCAGGGCAACGGCACGACCTGGGAGTACGCCACCCAGGGGCCGTCGCTCCTGCGCCCGGACGACGGTGCGGTCCAGGGCTTCCGGTTCGCCGTGAGCGAGGACTCCGCGGACGCGGCCCAGCCGCGCCGCGCCCCCGACTTCGGGGCGATCTGCGCGGGCACCCCGGCGCGGGACGGCTCCAAGCGGGTCGCCCTGGTGATCGACCCCGGCACGGCGGCGGACGCCCCGGACGGGGAGGAGCCGCCCGCGCCGCGCACGGCGTGCGCGCGGGTCGCCCCGGACGCGAGCAGCGCGGAGGCGCTCGCCTCGGTGGCGAAGCCGCTGCGGTACGACAGCGCCGCCCTGCTCTGCGCGATCTCCGGCTACCCGGCGTCGGGCTGCGGCGAGCAGGTCTCCGGCGACGGCGGCCGGCCGCCGTCCGCGCCGGCCTCCGGGAAGTCCTCCGCCCGAGGGGACGACGGGGCCGCGCGGGACGGCGGTCCGTCCGCCGGACTCCTCGTCGGCGTCGGCGCCGTCCTGCTGCTCGGCGTCGCCGCCCTGCTCCGGGCCCGCCGCCGCCGGTGACCGCCTCCCCGGCCCGGCCGCCGCGCCGTGCCCTGCGCGCGCCCGAGGCGGACCGGGGCAACGCCCTGCCCGCCGGGGCCTGGTGGCTGTGGGCGCTGGGGCTCGCCGCCGCGGCGTCCCGGACGACCAACCCGCTGCTGCTGGGACTGCTGGTCGGCGTGGCGGGGTATGTGGTGGCGGCCCGGCGCACGGACGCGCCGTGGGCGCGCTCCTACGGGGCGTTCCTCAGGCTCGGGCTGTTCGTCGTGGCGCTGCGCCTGGTCTTCTCCGTCGTCCTCGGGTCCCCGGTCCCCGGCTCGCACACCGTGCTGACCCTCCCCGAGCTGCCGCTGCCCGACTGGGCGCGGGGCGTCCGGATCGGCGGCCGGGTCACCGCCGAGCAGATGGTCTTCGCCCTGTACGACGGGACGAAGCTGGCCGCGCTGCTGATCTGCGTCGGCGCGGCGAACGCGCTGGCCAGTCCGGCCCGGCTGCTGAAGTCGCTGCCGGGCGCCCTGTACGAGGCCGGGGTCGCCGTCGTCGTGGCCATGACGTTCGCGCCGGCCATGGTGGCCGACGTGGTGCGGCTGCGCACCGCGCGCCGGTTGCGGGGCAGGCCGACCGGCGGGGTGCGGGCCGTCGCGCAGATCGGGCTGCCGGTGCTGGAGGGGGCGCTGGAGCGGTCGGTGGCCCTCGCGGCGTCGATGGACGCGCGCGGGTACGGGCGTACGGCGCGGGTGCCGGCCGCCGTCCGGCGCACCACGAACGTCCTCACCCTGGGCGGGCTGCTCGGGGTGTGCGCCGGCACGTACGGGCTGCTGGCCGCGCAGGGGGCGGTGTACGGGCTGCCGCTGCTGGCAGCCGGGCTGGTCGCGGCGATGGCCGGGCTGCGGCTGGGCGGTCGCCGCTCGGTGCGCACCCGATACCGCCCGGACCGGTGGGGCGTGCGGGCCTGGCTGGTCGCCGGGTCGGGCGCGGTGGTCGCGGCGGCGCTGATCCGGGCGGCCGCCGTGGACCCGGAGGCGCTGCGTCCGGGTGTGGTCCCGCTGACCGCGCCGGTGCTGCCGCTGTGGCCCGCCGCCGCGGTGCTCGTGGGACTGCTGCCCGCGCTGGTCGCCCCCGTACCGCCGTCCGCGCGGCGGGCCGGGGAGCGGTCGGAGCGCGGCGGAGGAGAGGCCCGGCAGGTCCGGGGAGAGGCGCGACGCGCCGATGAGCAGCCACGCGGCGCCCGTGAGCGGACGCGGCGCGACGAGGAGCAGGCGTGATCAGGTTCGAGCAGGTCTCGGTGCGGTACGAGGGCGCGGAGCGGCCCACGCTGTCCGGGGTCGACCTCACGGTGCCCGAGGGCGAGCTGGTCCTGCTCGTCGGCCCCTCCGGGGTCGGCAAGTCGACTCTGCTGGGCACGGTCTCCGGGCTCGTCCCGCACTTCACGGGCGGGCTGCTGTCGGGGCGCGTCACGGTGGGCGGGCGCGACACGCGTACGCACAAGCCGCGCGAGCTGGCCGACCTGGTCGGGACGGTGGGGCAGGACCCGTCGGCGCACTTCGTCACCGACACGGTCGAGGACGAGTTGGCGTACGGCATGGAGTCGCTGGGCCTGGCCCCGGACGTGATGCGCCGCCGGGTCGAGGAGACGCTCGACCTGCTGGGCCTGGCCGAGCTGCGCGACCGGCCGATCGCGTCCCTGTCGGGCGGCCAGCGGCAGCGGGTGGCGATCGGTTCGGTGCTGACCCCGCACCCGAGGGTGCTGGTGCTCGACGAGCCGACCTCCGCGCTGGACCCGGCGGCCGCCGAGGAGGTCCTGGCGGTGCTCCAGCGGCTGGTCCACGACCTGGGCACGACCGTGCTGATGGCCGAGCACCGCCTGGAGCGGGTGGTGCAGTACGCGGACCGGGTCGTGCTGCTGCCCGCGCCGGGCGCCGCCCCCGTGACGGGGCCGCCCGCCGAGGTCATGAGGGTGTCGCCCGTCCGCCCGCCGGTGGCCGAGCTGGGGCTGCTGGCGGGCTGGGACCCGCTGCCCCTGTCGGTGCGGGACGCCCGGCGCGGGGCGGACGGGCTGCGGGCCCGCCTGGCGTCGGCCCCGCCGCCGCGGGTCCCGGCCGCTCCGGGCGGTGCGGCGGCTCCGGTCCCGGTCGCCCCCGGGCGGCCGCCCCGCCCCGGACGGCTCGCCCGCCTGCTCGGCCGCGCCGGCGGCGACGGACCGGCGGCGGCGGACGACCCGGTCACCCGCGTCGAGGGGCTGGGGGTGCGGCGCGGCCGGATCGAGGCGCTGCGCAGGGTGACGCTCACCGTCTCCCCCGGCGAGACGGTGGCCCTGATGGGCCGCAACGGGGCCGGCAAGTCCACGCTGCTGGGCGCGCTCGTCGGCATGGTCGAGCCCACCGCGGGCGCCGTGCGCGTCGGCGGCCTGGCCCCGGCGCGGACGGACCCGCGGACGATGGTGCGCCGCGTCGGCCTGGTCCCGCAGGAGCCGCGCGACCTGCTGTACGCGGACACGGTCGCCGCCGAGTGCGCGGCCGCCGACCGGGACGCGGGCGCTCCGGAGGGCCGCTGCCGGGCCCTGGTGTCACGGCTGCTGCCGGGCGTCGGGGACGACGTCCACCCGCGGGACCTCTCCGAGGGCCAGCGCCTCGCCCTGGCCCTCGCGCTCGTGCTGACCGGCCGTCCGCCCCTGCTGCTGCTGGACGAGCCGACGCGCGGCCTGGACTACGCGGCGAAGGCCCGCCTCGTCGGCGTCCTGCGGGAGCTGGCCGCCGAGGGGCACGCGATCGTCCTGGCGACCCACGACGTGGAGCTGGCGGCGGAGCTGGCGCACCGGGTGGTGATCCTCGCCGACGGGGAGGTCGTCGCGGACGGCCCGACCGCGCACGTGGTCGTCTCCTCCCCCGCGTTCGCCCCGCAGACGGCCAAGGTCCTGGCCCCCCAGGAGTGGCTGACCGTGTCCCAGGTGCGCGACGCGCTGGAGGCGGGCGCGTGAGGGCGCGTACGGGACGGGACCGCGCCGCGGACGTACGGGGGCCGGCCGCGCGGCCGGTGCGGCTCGGGCCGAAGTCGGTCGCCGCGCTGGTGCTGGTCGGGGCGGTCGGCGTGGTCGCCTTCGGGTGGCCGCTGCTGGCGGGCGCGGGGTCCGGGCTGGCGCACGCCCAGGACGCGCCCTGGCTGTTCGCGGCGCTGCTGCCGCTGCTGGTCGCGGTGGTGGTGGCGACGATCTCCGAGTCCGGCATGGACGCGAAGGCCGTCGCCATGCTCGGCGTGCTCGCGGCGGTGGGCGCGGCGCTGCGCCCGCTGGGGGCGGGGACGGCGGGCCTGGAGCCGATGTTCTTCCTGATGGTGCTGAGCGGCCGGGTGCTGGGGCCCGGCTTCGGCTTCGTCCTGGGCTCGGTGACCATGTTCGCCTCCGCCCTGCTGACGGGCGGGGTGGGGCCGTGGATGCCGTTCCAGATGCTGGCGATGGGCTGGTTCACGATGGGCGCGGGCCTGCTGCCCGGACCCGACCGGCTGCGCGGCCGGGCGGAGGTGGCGCTGCTGGCCGGCTACGGCTGCGTCGCGGCGTTCGCGTACGGGACGGTGATGAACCTCCAGGGCTGGACGCTCATCGCGGGGCTGGGGTCGGGCGTCTCGTTCGTCGCGGGCGACCCGCTGCACGAGAACCTGGTGCGCTTCCTCGCCTACTGCGCGGCGACCTCGCTCGGCTGGGACCTGGGCCGGGCGGTGCTCACCGTGGTCCTGACGGCCGCGATCGGCCCGACCGTGCTGCGGGCCCTGCGCCGGGCCACCCGCCGCGCCGTGTTCGACCCGCGGCCGGCGTTCGACGCCGGGCCCGCGACCGCCGCCCGCGCCGCCGGGGAGGGCCGGCCGCCCGAGGCGTGACGGGGGCGGGCGCCCTCCCGGCCCGGCGCGCCGGCTCCCGAGTGGCGCGCGGGGCGGAGTGCGCCGATCCTGGGAGCACGCGACGATCCACGCCGAAGGGGCGCGGGGCGACGACATCGTCCCCGCGCCCCTTCGGCGTACCCGCGTCCCTACGGCTTGCCGCCCGCCGTCCCGGCCACCTCGGGCTCGGGCTCGGGCGCGGGGGCGGGGACGGGCTCGGGCGCGGGGGCGGCGGGTACGGACGCCGGGGTCGGCTCCGGCACGGGCTCGGGGAGCGCCGCGGGCTCCCGCGCCGACGTGCGCCCGGTCGTCAGCGCCCTCGGCCCCGACAGGGCGTAGGTGAGCCCGAAGCCCAGCGAGACCACCAGCGCACCGCCGACCGCGTCGAGCACCCAGTGGTTGGCGGTGGCCACGATCGCGGCGATGGTGAAGAGCGGGTGCAGCAGCCCGAGGGCCTTCATCCACATCCTCGGGGCCAGCATCACGATCACCACCCCGCACCACAGCGACCAGCCGAAGTGGAGCGACGGCATCGCCGCGTACTGGTTGGTGACCGTGGTCAGCGTCCCGTAGTCGGGCTTGGCGAAGTCCTGCACCCCGTGGACGGTGTCGATGAACCCGAGGCCCGGCATCAGGCGCGGCGGGGCCAGCGGGTAGAGCCAGAAGCCGACGAGCGCCAGCAGGGTGGCGAAGCCGATGGAGGAGCGGACCCAGCGGTAGTCGGCGGGACGCCGGGCGTACAGGACGCCGAGGATCGTCAGCGGGACGATGAAGTGGAACGTCAGGTAGTAGTAGTCGAAGAAGTCGCGCAGCCAGGTGATCCGGACGACCGTGTGGTTGACCCAGTGCTCGATGTCGATGTGGAGCCACTGCTCGATCGCGTGGATCTGCCGGCCGTGCTCCTCGGCGAGCGGGCGGCCCGCGGTGGCGGCGAGGCGGACCTGCGCGTAGGCGGAGTAGACGACCCGGATGAGCAGGAGTTCCAGCAGCAGGTTGGGGCGGGTGAGCACGCGCCGCCAGAACGGCAGGAGGGGCGCCCGCCTCCAGCGGCCCGCCACCGGGGTCGCGTACTCGGTGGGGACGGGGTGCTGCCAGTACGGCGAGGTGCGCGGCAGGAACGGGACGAGGCAGGCCGCGCCGAGCGCCGCGAGGAGCAGCACGTTGTCGCGTACGGGCAGCAGGGGCTCGACGTTCGGCAGCAGCATCGTCCCCGGCAGGGTGGTGACGAGGACCAGGACGGCCGGCCAGACCAGCCGGTCGGAGGCCCGCTTGCCGACCCGCCCGACGACCGCGAGCAGCACCCACAGCAGTTGGTGCTGCCAGGCGGTCGGGGAGACGGCCACCACGACGCAGCCGGTCACGGCCACGGCGAGGAGCAGTTGCCCGTCCTGGGCGTAGCGCGCCGCGCGCCGCAGGCCGAGGACCGCGACGGCGGCGGCGAGCACCAGGAACAGGACGGTCTCCAGCGGGCCCTCGACCCCGAGCCGGAGCAGCGCCCCGTGCAGGGACTGGTTGCCCAGGCCGTCCGGCCGCTCGGCCAGCCCCGCGCCCGCCGCGTGGTGCGCCCAGTACGTCCACGAGTCCTTCGGCGCCATGGCCCAGGCGGCGGCGGTGGCGAGCGCGAAGGCCGCGCCGGCGTTCACCGAGGCCGACCGTCTGCCGGTCAGCCAGAACAGCGCGGCGAAGAGCAGCAGCACCGGCTGGAGGGCGGCGGCGAGGCCCACCAGCACGCCCGCCGCCCGGTCCCCCCGTACGGCGCAGCAGGCCAGGAGCACCAGCAGGACCGGCAGGATGCTGGTCTGGCCCAGGTGCAGGGCGTTGCGGACCGGCAGCGACAGCATGAGCAGGCTGATCGCGACGGGGGCCGCGAGCAGGGCCGTGCGCCGGCCGACCGGCTGGGGCAGGGCTCGGGCCGCGACGACGCCGAGGGCGACGACGAGCAGCAGGGAGCCGAACGTCCACGCGACGCCCAGGGCCTGCTGGGCCGAGGCGGTGAGGGGCTTCAGCACCAGTCCGGCGAAGGGCGTGCCGGTGAACCGGCCGCCGTCGTACAGCGAGCCCGCCCCGTGCAGCACGCCGTTCTCACCGATCCAGGTCTCCAGGTCGGTGAGCCGCTCCCCCGGCGGCTGCCGCAGCACCGCCGCCGCCTGCCGTGCCGCCAGCGCGGCCACGACCAGCCAGAGGAGGGCGCGGACCAGCACGGTCCTCGTCTCCCCGTCCACCGCCGCGTCACCGCGCACACTGTGATCCGCATTCGCCACGCTGCGCCGACCCTCCCGCCGTTCCATGCGTCCGCCCCCACGTCGGGGGCCGCGCCGGATGAAGCCTCGCATTGCCCTACGAGGTAGACACAATCAACCCCCTCTTTGCCTGACTGTCATCGCGGCCTTTGTGCGGAGGATCGCTTCGGACGCGCGTGCGACCCCGCCGGGGGCCTGGGCGAGAATGCCCGCCATGACATGGACCGTGACCGAGGAGCGCTTCGACTCCCCCGACGCGACGGCCCTGCGCCGGGACTACTACGCCGAGGTCGCCGGCCGCTACTGGCGGCGGCCCGCCACCGAGGCGGAGATCGCCGACGGGCTCGCGGACGACGGCGCCGAGCTGCTCGCGCCGCCGACCGGGCAGTTCCTCGTCGGCCGCCGCGGGGGCGCGCCCGCGAGCTGCGCCGGGCTGGTGCTGACGGAGTCCGCCGAGCCGGGGACGGCGGAGCTGACGCGGGTGTACGTGCGTCCGGCGTTCCGGGGCACGGGCGGCGGCGGGCTGCTGCTGGCCGCGGTCGAGGAGGCCGCGCGCGGGTTCGGCGTACGGGTGCTGCGGCTGGACACCCGCCACGACCTGGTCGAGGCACGGGGGCTGTACGGGAAGCACGGATACCGGGAGGTGCCGGCGTTCCACCGCCGCACCCCGTACGCGGAGCGCTGGTTCGCCAAGGAGCTGTGACGCCGGGCGCGCGTTCACCGGGTCCGGCGGCCTCGGGGGCCGTGGCGGGGCTCGTGGGGGCCGTGTGGGCCGTGTGCCCCGTGGTCGCGGGGAGGCTCCGGGGCGTGCGGGCGCTCCCGGCTCGACCCGCTGGTCTCCGCGTTCAGCTCGGCGACGAGATGGACGAGGTCGGTGGGACGCTCGGGCCCCCACCAGTCGCCGAGGAGTTCGGCGAGGGAGTCCTCACGGGCCCGGGAGAGCCGGACGACCGCCTCGCCGCCCTTCTCGGTGAGGACCATGTGCACGCCCTCGCGGCGGGCCAGTCCGCGTTCCTCCACCTGCCGGGCCGCCTCGGTGACCACGCGCAGCGGTACGGGGGCCACCTCGGCGAGCCGGGCCGGTTCGACGGCCCCGTGCCGCCTGATCCGCAGCAGGAGCCAACTGGCGGCGGGCAGCAGGTCGTACCCCGCCCGCGCGGTGATCTTCTCGTAGATCTCGCGGCGGCCCTCGCGGCTCGCGAGCGTCGACAGGGCGCGGGCGCACTCCTCGTAGGAGGAGCGGTGCACCGGGTTGGCGGCGAGGGTCTGGCTGGTGTCGGGGGCGGTCACCGAGCCCCGCAGCCGGTCCTCCCGCAGGAACCAGGCGAGGACGAAGGCGAGGAGGACGACCGGTGCCGCGTACAGGAAGACGTCCGTGATGGAGGTGGAGTACGCGCCGAGGACGCTCGGGCGCAGCTCGGCGGGCAGCTCCCCGATGGCGCGGGGGTCGGCGGCGAGCCGGTCGGCGTCCACGCCCGGCGGCAGCGGGCGGTCCGCGAGCGCCCGGTCGAGCCGGCCGGTGAGCCGGTTGGTGAAGACGGTCCCGAAGACGGCCACGCCGAACGAGGCCCCGATGGAGCGGAAGAACGTGGCCCCGGAGGTGGCGACGCCCAGGTCCTGGTAGGAGACCGCGTTCTGCACGACGATGACGAGGACCTGCATGACGAGGCCGAGCCCGGCGCCGAAGACGAAGAAGGAGGCGCTCATCTCCGCGGTCGAGCTGGACACGTCCAGGCGGTGGAGCAGCAGCAGGCCGACGGTGGTGACGGCGGTGCCCGCGAGGGGGAAGACCTTCCAGCGGCCGGTGCGGCTGACGATCAGCCCGGAGCCGGTCGAGGTGAGCAGGATGCCGAGCACCATGGGCAGCATGTGCACGCCGGACATCGTCGGCGTGATGCCGTGGACCACCTGGAGGAAGGTGGGCAGGTAGGTCATCGCGCCGAACATCGCGAAGCCGATGACGAAGCTGATCACGGCGACGAGGCTGAAGGTCCGGACGCGGAACAGCGACAGCGGCAGCACCGGTTCCGCCGCCCGTCGCTCGACGGCGACGAAGGCGGCCAGCAGGACGGCGGCGAGCACCGCGAGGCCGATGATCTGCGCGGAGCCCCAGTCCCAGGTCGTGCCGCCGAGGGAGGCGACGAGGACCAGGCAGGTGGCGACGGAGGCGATGAGGAAGGTGCCCAGGTAGTCGATGGTGTGCTTCTCCCGGTGGACCGGGATGTGCAGCACGGCGGCGATGACGAGCAGCGCGACGACCCCGACGGGCAGGTTGATGTAGAACACCCAGCGCCAACTGAGGTGTTCGGTGAAGACCCCGCCCAACAGCGGCCCCAGGACGCTGGTCACGCCGAAGACCGCCCCGAACAGGCCCTGGTACTTGCCGCGTTCGCGGGGCGGGACGATGTCCCCGACGATCGCCATGGACAGCACCATGAGCCCGCCGCCGCCGAGCCCCTGCAGGGCGCGGAAGCCGATGAGCTGCGGCATGTCCTGGGCGAGCCCGCAGAGGGCGGAGCCGACCAGGAAGATGACGATCGCGGTCTGGAAGAGCTTCTTGCGTCCGTACTGGTCGCCCAGCTTCCCCCAGAGCGGAGTCGCCGCGGTGGCCGCCAGCATGTAGGCGGTGACCACCCAGGACAGGTGGTCCAAGCCGCCGAGATCGCTGACGATGGTCGGCAGCGCGGTGGAGACGATGGTCTGGTCGAGTGCGGCCAGCAGCATCCCGAGGAGCAGTGCGCCGATCGCCACCAGGACCGTCCGGTTCGACCGCCCCTCGCCGGGTGCCAGGGGCGGCCGGCTCACCTGCTGGGCCATGGGCGTCTCCTCGGTCCGCTGATCCGCTACACCCCCATCCTGGGCGTTCTGCCCCGTTACGGCCCGTCGAGCCCCGGCGGATCGTTGGGCCGGGCGGGGGCGGGCTGCATAATCGCAGGCAGTCCAAGGGGAGGGACCCACGATGACCGGACACCCATGCCCGGAGTGCGGCGGAGCGACGAGCGGGGCGGCGGGCGCGGCCGGCACGGACCACCGCGCGCCCTGCCGGTGCGGCACGGACCCGCACCCGGCGCCGCCCACCCGCGAGGAGCAGCGCGCCGCCGCCCGTACGGCGGAGATCGCGGCGGCCGAGGACTTCGACCCGCTGCGCATCAGGCCGTACGTCACGCTGACGAACGACACCGCCCCCGCCCCCGGCGGACCGGGGGACGCGCCCACGCATGGCGGGGCGCCGGGGGGCGGGGCGCGGGATGGTGGAGCGCCGCGCACCGGCGGGGCGGGGGCGGGGGGCGCGTACGCCGGTCCGTCGGATGGCGGGGCGGCGCGCGCCGGCGGGACGCAGGGCGCGTACGCCGGACCGTCGGGAAGCTCTCCGGGAGACGTGGCGGCGACCATGCCGCTGTACGTGGGCGGTGCCGGCGGCGGGGCGATGCCGGGAGGTGGCGGGGGCGCGGGCCTCGGCGCGGGCGTCGGGCCCGGCGGGAGTGCGGGCGCGGGTGCCGGGCCCGGCACGGATGCCGTTGCGGGGGGACTCTTCGGCGCCGTGTCCGCCGCGTCGGGCGGGAGCCGTCGGCGTACCGCCGCGCCGGACGCCGGGCCCGGCTACGGGACCGATCCCGTGCAGCCGCGCCGCAGGCGCCCCCTCGCGGCCCTGGCCGTGGGGGCGGCGGTGGTCGCGGTGGTCGGCACGGCGGCCTTCGCCGGAGGACTGTTCGGCGGCGAGGACACGCGGGACGAGGCGCTGCCGGAGGCGACCGCGAGCGCCCCGGACGCGGGCGGCGGACCGGCGGGCTCCGTCGCCCCGTCCCGCACCGCGTCGACGGCTCCCTCCCGTACCGGTACCGCCTCGCCTTCCGCCGCCTCCCCCACCGCGTCCGGCTCGCCGTCCGCGTCGCCCTCCGCTTCGGCGTCCGCGTCGCCGTCGCGGAGCGGGGGGCCGTCCGCGACCGCCACCGGCCCGGCGTCACCGGCCGCGAACACCCCGCCCGCCGAGACCACCGGCAGCCCGAGCCCCGGAGCGCCGACCGTCGCCCCGCCCCTCGCGCCCGCGGAACCCGCCCCGCCCACGCTGCGGCGCGGCGACCGCGACCCGGAGGTCACGGAACTGCAGAAACGGCTCAAGGAAGTGGGGCTCTACTTCCTGGGGCCACTGGACGGGTTCTACGGAAGTTACGTGGAGAACCAGGTGCGCTCCTACCAGAGTTCCAACGGGATCGAGGGCGACGAGGCCGGGGCGTACGGGCCGAACACCCGGCGCGCCCTGGAGGCCGAGACGAGCGGGCGCTGACGCCCCCGGGGGATTGGCGTTCCGCCCGCACGCTTTGTATGGTGATGGAACAAAGTGGCTCCCGCCCGTACTCCCTGACCGGCGGGCGGGGGTTGCTCTGTATCGCGCCGCGCGCCCCCTCCCCGCCCGAGTACGGCGCGGCCCGCCGCCCCACCCCTCCCCCGCGTCCTGGAGCAGCCGATGCCGGCCACCGTTCTCCCCGCCCGAGCCCTCCTGCTGGACATGGACGGCACCCTCGTGAACTCCGACGCGGTGGTGGAACGCTGCTGGCGCCGCTGGGCGCTCCAGCACGGACTGGACCCGGAGGCCGCGCTGAAGGTGGTGCACGGCCGCCAGGGGTACGCCACGATGGCGCTGCTGCTCCCGGACCGCCCGATGGAGGAGAACCACGCGGACAACCGGGCGATGCTCGCCGAGGAGACGGCCGACGTGGACGGCGTCGTGCCGATCGGCGGGGCGCCCGCGTTCATGGCCGCGATCGCCGGTCTCCCGCACGCCCTGGTGACCTCGGCGGACACCGCGCTCGCGGCCGCCCGCATGGGGGCGGCCGCCCTGCCGATGCCCGCCGTCCGCGTCACCGCCGAGCAGGTCGGCGCGAGCAAGCCCGACCCCGAGGGCTTCCTCAAGGGCGCGGCGGACCTGGGCTTCGACGCGGCGGACTGCATCGTGTTCGAGGACTCCGAGGCGGGCATCGCGGCGGGCCGGGCGGCCGGTATGCGAGTGGTGGGCGTGGGCCCGCGCGCCGCGGCCCTCGCGCCGGACGCGCACGTCGACGACCTGACGCGGGTGCGCGTGGAGGCGTCCGCAGACGGCACGATCCACCTGCACCTCAACGCGGTCTGAGGCTCACCGCCGTACGAGGGAAGCCTCACCAGCGCCCCCGGAGACGCCGCGCACGCAGCAGCCTCCGGGGGCGCGCTCATGGCGCACCCGCCCCCCGGATGCGCGTACCGCGGCAACCCGCGAAACCCCGCCCCCGGCGCGGCCGTCCACGGAACCCCGCGGCCTCACTCGCGGTGCAGTCGCCCGCGCGCGACCAGCTCCAGCACGACCGCGACGGCCACCACCTGCACCGCCATCAGGGCCACCAGGACGAACAGTTGCACGGCGCCCGCCTCCACGGGTGACGCGCCGCCGAGCAACATGCCCACGAACGCGCCCGGCAACGTGACGAGCCCGACCGTCCGGGTCTGGTCGAGCCCCGGCAGCAACGCGTCCGACGCCGCGGGCCGGACGATCTCCAGCCGGGCGTCGCGGTCGAGCAGACCGAGGGCCAGGCCCGCCTCCACCTCCCCCCGGCGCGTGGCGAGTTCGTCCAGTGCGCGCCTGCCCCCGAGCACGGTCGCGGTCAACGCCCCGCCGATGAGGATGCCCGTCACCGGAACGAGCACCAGGCCCCGGACCGGCACGAGCCCCACCAGGACCAGCGCCGCCACCACGGGCAGCACGCCCGCCGCGATCGGCAGGGCCGCCCACCGCCAGGTGCGGTTGCCGGTGACGCGGCGGCCGGCCGTCCGCACCGCGACGGCGAACATCAGCGCCACGAACCCGAACAGGGGCGCCGGGGAGCGCACCACCCAGCCGATCACCAGGGAGACGGCGGCGAGTTGGGCCGCCGCCCGCACCCCCGCGACCAGTATCTCGCGCGACCGGCCCAGCGAGGCCCACGCCGCGACGGCGGCGGCGAGGAGCAACAGGGCGACGAGGACGACCCCGAGCGCGGGGGAGACCGGAAGCAGCACCCGACAACGGTAGAGCCGCACCGCCGACGGCCCGCCCACCTCGGGAGCGGGGTCGGGCACTTCGGGAGCGCGGTCGGCCACTTCGGGAGTGCGGGTCGGCCCTCTCGGGAGTGCGGTCGGCCCCCTCGGGGACGTGGTCGGGGACTTCGGGGACGTGGTCGGGGACTTCGGGGACGCGGTCGCCCGCCTCCGGGGCGCGGTTCGCCCCGCCTCGGAGCACGTCCGCACGTCCGGGGCGCGGTCGCCCGCCCGCGAGCGCCCTGCGCGCGACCGCCGCCCGCCCCACGGGCGCATCGCGGCGTTCCCACGCGCCCGCACGATCCGGCACTCCCCCGGCGCACCTCTTGATGTGACGTGAACATGTCGTCACTCTGTTACCTGACGCCCACCCCACAGCAACCTGGCGTCGCCACGATGGCCGGGCTCCACCCGTCGCCCGCCCAAGCCTTCCCCCCACCAAGGGAGTTCGCATGTCCGGTGTCTACGCGCGTCGCCTCTCCGTCGCCGCCGCAACCGCGGCGCTCGCCGCCACGTCCGCCCTGTTCACCGCCCCGTCCGCACAGGCCGCCATGCCCACCCCGGTCAGCGCGGCGACGGCCCGCACCTACCTGGGCCAACTGGCCGTCAGCCCCGAGGGCTCGTCCACCGGTTACAGCCGCGACAAGTTCCCGCACTGGATCACCCAGTCGGGGGCCTGCAACACCCGCGAGGTCGTCCTCAAGCGCGACGGCACGAACGTCCAGCAGGACTCCTCCTGCGCCGCCGTCAGCGGCAGTTGGTACTCGCCGTACGACGGCGCCACCTGGAGCGCCGCGTCCGACGTGGACATCGACCACATGGTCCCGCTCGCCGAGGCATGGCGCTCCGGTGCCAGCGGCTGGACCACCTCCCGCCGGCAGTCGTTCGCCAACGACCTGACGCGCCCGCAGCTCATCGCGGTCACCGACCACGTCAACCAGGCCAAGGGCGACAAGGACCCGGCCGAGTGGATGCCGTCGCGCACCACGTACACGTGCACGTACGTCCGCGCCTGGGTCCACGTGAAGCACTACTACGGCCTGAGCGTGGACTCGACCGAGAAGAGCGCGTTGCAGTCGGCCCTGAACGGCTGCTGACCGAGGCCGCCCGCACACCCCGCGACACCCCGTACGACCGCCCGGATCGAAGGCGAGCCGTCCGCGCGCCGCGAACGCCCCGGCGCGCGGACGGCAGCACCCCGGCGCACGCTCCGCACGAACGTCCGGCCGCCCTCCCGCACACGCCGCACGAACGCCCACCCGTCCGCACACCCGCATGAACGCCCGGCGCACCCGCCGTACGAACACCCGACGTGCACGCCGCCCGGACCCCGCACCCACCCCGCGTGCGCGCCCTCCCGGCGTACGGGCGGGAGAGCCGGACCCCGGCGCAGACGCCGCGCGCACCCCGGCGCACGCCCGACATCCACACGTGCGGTGTGCGCACCTCCCGCGTCCGCACCTCCCGCGTCCGCGCCTCCGGCGTCCGCACCTCCGGCGTCCGCACCCCCGCGTCCGCACCTCCGGCGTGCGAACGACAGCACCCCGACACCCCTCCAGGCCGACCACGCCTCCAAGCCGGGGCGCGTCCCGGCACGACCACCGGAAGCAGCCGCGCGTTTTCGGCCGACTACGGCTATCGTCAACGCCGCTCCCCCACGGCTCGGACGCTGTCCGCGCCACCGGGGTGGCCGCTCGCCGCCGGGGCGGCCCCCGTGACGGCACTGCCCCCCGGACAGGCCACCGCCGAGGACGCCCCCCGGCCGCGAGCCGGCCGTGAGGCCGCCGTACTTCCCCGCCGCGCGAGGCCGCTCGCCGGGGGTGCGGCCCGCCTCGACGGGGCCGCCCGCGGGCCCCGCCTTCCCGTTGACCTGCCCCGCACCCGCGGAGAACCCCCGGCCGGACCGCGCGGCCCGCCGCACCCCTGGAGCCGGGCGGGGGCGGAGTCCGCGCCGCGACGGGGGCGCCAAGGCGTCACGGAAACGGCGCCGAGGCCCGGTGCGGGGGGCGCCCGCAGCTGCGGCAACCGGCGGACGACGCCCCACCGCATGGCCGGAACTCTGCGCTGCCATTGGTACAGGCCACCACGGGGAGGGGAGGAGCCCAGCTAAGAGCAGCCCGCGCAGGCCCTCTCCTCCCCCAGAACGAGACGATTTCCAGCCACTCGACGGAATGTTGAACTTGCAAGTACTAATGAGGCGTCCCTAACCTGATGCGCCCAGTCGGTTCCCGCCCCACCTCGCCGAAGGAGCCCGCCCCCCATGCTCATCCGTCTCATCCACGCTCAGCCCTACGTGCTCAGCCTCTTCCGCTTCGTCATCGGCCTGCTGTTCGCCTGCCACGGAGCCGCCTCGCTCTTCGGAGTCCTCAGTGGCGACCAGGTGCAGGCCGGCACGTGGCCCGGCTGGTACGCCGCGTTGATCCAGTTCGTCTGCGGCACCCTGGTCGCCCTCGGGCTCGGGACCCGCGCCGCGGCGTTCCTCGCCTCGGGCTCGATGGCCTACGCGTACTTCGACGTGCACCAGCCCGAGGCGCTTCTGCCGCTCCAGAACAGCGGCGAGCTCGCGGTGCTGTTCTGCTGGGCGTTCCTCCTGCTCGTCTTCACCGGGCCGGGCGCCATCGCCCTGGACCGGTTCTTCGGGGAGCGGAGCACGAGCGCCCGCGGCGGGAGCGCGTCCCGGCGCGAGGAGGCCCCGTCCGTCGCGGCCTGACCCCCTCGGTACGCCGCGCACACCGGGCGCACGCCTGCCCCCCCTCTCCTCATCCCCCGCACGCCGAAGCCGACCCGGCGCGCGGGGGCCCGAGCGCGGGGGCGGGGGCGCGGGGGCGGGGGCCGGGCGCTCTCGCCGAGCCCCGACCCCGGTCCCGAGCCCCGGTCCCGAGCCCCGGTCCCGACCCCGGTCCCGAGCCCCGACCCCGGTCCCACCCGAGGGCAGCCCCCGCCCCTCCCGTACCGCCGGGCTCTCAGCCCCGCCCTTGCGTGCCGTTCGTCGGAGCGAACGGCACGGTGAAGCAGGCCGACCGTTCCCCCGCACCGCCCTGCCGGTCGTGCACGACCACGGAGCGCGCTCCGCCCGCCCGGAACGCCCAGTCGCGCCGGGCCGTCGCGTGCCCGTCGCCGTACGCGTCGGTCCGGAAGTCGAGCCACACCTCGTTGGCCTCGACCGCCGTCGCCGCCGCCCGGTGCTGGTAGTGCGGTCCGGCCGCGGCGGGGTCGGCGGAGCAGGAGCCGGTGTGCACGTGCATCCCGTACGCGCGGTCCGGCAGGAGCCCCCGCAGCCGGGCGGCGACCCGGACGCCGGACCGGCCCCCGTACTGCGTGACCTCGATCCGCGCACCGGCCGGCACCAACGCGGTGTCGTACGTCAGGGCGTCGGACGGGAGGAAGGAGCCGGGCGGGGAGAACACTCCGGCGGCCCGCACCCACCAGCGCGCGCCCGGAGCGGCGCTTCCACCGGCCCAGCCCTCACCGGTCCCGCCCCCACCCGGATGGCCCTCGCCCGCTTGGGGGCCCTGCCCCGAGGGCTCCGGGCCCGAGACGTGGGCGCCGTGCCCGCCGGCCGCGCCGCCGTCCGTGCCGCGGGCGGCCCCGACCCCGGCCCCGCCGGCCACCGCCAGCAGGAGGGCCGCGCCCACCACCGCCCCCGGCAGCACCGCGCTCCCCCCGCGCACCGCCGTCCGCCGCCGCCCCGAATGCGGGTGCGAGGGCCCGTTCGCCGTCCGTGCCGTCCATGCCGTCATGCGCTGCTCCTGACTCGTGCCGGTCGTCTCCCTCCGTCTAACGCGCACCCGGCTTCCAGGTGTACGCAACCCGTACAACATCACCCGCCCCGGGAGAAGACGGGTGCCGCCGTACGCGTACGCTGTACAGCCGTACCTGCCGCCCCTGCCGCTCCCCTGCGACGTCGCGGCGTTGACACGACCGGGGAGTAGTCGACGGTGCTGGAGAGTGTGGGCGCGCTGACCAGCAGCCCATGGATCTACGTGGTGGTCGGCCTCTCGGTGCTCCTGGACGTCTTCCTGCCCCTGCTGCCCAGCGGGGTTCTCGTGATCACGGCGGCCACGGCGGCGGCCGCGGGCTCCACCACCGTCGGCGGCGCCGGGCCGGTCCCCACCGGGCCGTCACTGGTCGTGCTGATCCTCTGCGCGGCCACCGCCTCGGTGCTCGGCGACCTCGTCGCCTACCGGCTCGCCTGGCGCGGGGGCGACCGGCTGGATCGGGCCATCGCCCGCTCGCGCCGGCTCACCACGGCGCAGGAACGTCTCGGCCTGGCGCTGAGCCGGGGCGGCGGCGCGCTCGTCGTCGTCGCCCGCTTCGCTCCGGCGGGCCGGTCCGTGGTCTCCCTCGGCGCGGGCGCGGCCCGCCGCCGGGTGCGCGAGTTCCTGCCGTGGTCCGCGCTGGCGGGGTTGGCCTGGGCGGGCTACAGCGTGGGGCTCGGCTACTTCGGCGGTCGCTGGCTGGGCTCGACCTGGTTCGGCACGGCCGTGTCGGTGCTGGCCCTGTTCGTGGCGGGCTCGCTGGCCGCGTTCCTGGTGAAGCGCCCCGCCGGGACGAGGGCGGCCGTCTCGGATGCAGCGACGGACGGCCCCGCCGCGGAAGAGTCGGCCGGGGCGGCAGGCTCGTCCTCCGCACGGGCGGCGTCCGCGAAGGCGGCGACGCCCACGGCCGTGAACGCGCTGCCGTACGCCTCCATCCCCTCGCCCACGCCGAGCACCGCCCCGGCCGGCGGGCCGGGCGCCCTCGCCGCCCCGGCGCCGGTCGGCCCCTGAGCGCTTCGCGTACCCGGCCTCAGCTCCGGGCCGTCGCACCCCGTATCTCCAGGCCGTCCAGCAGCTCCATCGTGGCTGCGGTGATCTCGTCGACGGCCCGGTCGAAGACCTCCCGGTTGTGCGCGGCGGGCGCGCGGAAGCCGGAGACCTTGCGTACGTACTGAAGGGCGGCGGCCCGCATGTCCTCCTCGGTGGCCTCGTCGGGGAGGGCGGGCGGGCGGAGCGTCTTGATGCTGCGGCACATGTTTCCAGTGTGGACCGCCCCACTGACAACGGACACTTCTCCGGGCAGCCGCCGCCGTCCCCACAGCCCGCGCCCACAGCCCGTACGCGCACCGAAGGGCCGCGCGGAGCTTCGGCGCACGGGGGTCCGCGCCGACCCCCGTACGGCGGCCACCGCCCCGCGGCCGGACCGACGTACGCGTGCGGGCCGCTCCACCGCGCCGTACGGGGTCAGCCCCAGGTGTCGAGGTCGCCGCCGCGCCACTCGATCAGCTCGGGCCGGTCCAGCTCGACGGCCTCGTCCGGACCCGGCCCCAGCCCGGCGGCCCGCAGCAGGGCGGCCACCTCGCCGCGGCCGTGCGCCAGGCCCACGATCCGCCCGTGCACGGTGACCCGCCGCCCTCCGGTGGCGGACGGCGGGTGGACGATCACCGGTGGATGCTCGGCCATGCCTCCACCGTGCCCCGAGCGCTGATCCGCCGCATCCCGGACCGCGGAACCGCGCGCCGTCCCTCCCACGGGCCGGACCCGCGGCGGAACCGTCGGACGCAGGCCGACGTCCGTCCAGTTGTTCATACGATCATGAGAATCGACGGAGGACGCGGCCATGACGGCAACCGCCGCCCGCTACCTGTACCTCACCCGGCACGGCGAAGCCTCACCGGACGAGAGCACCCTGACGGAGAAGGGCCGCCGCCAGGCCGCCCTGCTGGGCGAGCGACTGCGCGGCGCGCCGTTGACCGCGATCCACCACGGCCCGCTCCCCCGCGCGGAGCAGACGGCACGGTTGGTCGGCGAACAGCTCGCCGGCGTACCTCTGCGGCGTTCCGAGCCGGCGGGCGACTACATCCCCCACCTGCCGGGGCGCGCGGAGCTGCCGGAGGAGTCGGCCGACGCCCTCCTCGGCCGGCTTGCCGCGTTCCCGGCCGAAGAGCGCGAGCGGGGAGCGGAGTTGGCGCAGCAGGCCCTCGCACGGTTCACGGGTCCCGTCGAGGGCGACCGGCCCCGCCATGAACTCGTCGTCACCCACAACTTCCTCGTCGGCTGGCTCGTCCGGGACGCGCTCGACGCCCCGAAGTGGCGCTGGCTGGGCCTCAACCACGCCAACGCGGCCCTGACCGTCATCCGCTACGCCCCCGGCCGCCCCGCGTCCGTCCTCCTGTTCAACGACACCGGCCACCTCCCGGTCGACCTCCGCTGGACGGGCCTCCCGCCCGACCTCCACGTCTGAGACGGCGGCCCGAACCGGTCCGGGCCCTGACGTCCGAGGCGGCGACCAGCCGGTCAGCCATGGTCACCTCGCGGTTCCCGAGGCACTTATAAGTGCGTTCTTCCCTGCCGAGAAGCGCTCTCTTATGGTTCCTGAGTAACCACAAGAGACCGGGAGAAGCCCGGTCCGGTACACGTGAGCCCTCGATCCCCCGGGCTCTCGAACGAGGAGAAGCGCAGCATGGCCATCACCCTGGTGAACCCCGCGGACCTGCCCGAGATCGACGTCTACCACCAGGTGTCGATCGCCTCCGGGACGAAGCTGATCTCCGT